>CAZIMR010000044.1:0-7745 GCA_964540215.1 uncultured Puniceicoccaceae bacterium | reverse complement strand
TATGCAGGCTCAAGCGTGTGCTAGTCGCGTTTAAAGCCAGCAGCGAAATTGGTGAAGCGCCGAGAATCTTCTTGTAATAGCGAAGCTTCAGCAGGCATATTTCACGCATCTATGGACACATACATTGACTATTTAAAAGAGATCGACGAACGAAAAGGTCAGGGTTTGCACCCGCTACCAATCGACGGAGAGGCATTGTTAGCTGAAATAATCGAGCAAATAAAGGACTCTGCTCACGAGCATCGCAAGGAATCGCTTAACTTCTTAATTTACAACACGTTGCCGGGCACTACGAGTGCTGCAGGCGTCAAGGCGGCGTTTTTAAAGGCGATCATTCTGGGTCAGTCTGTGGTCGACGAAATCACACCTGCCTTTGCCTTTGAGTTGTTGTCGCACATGAAAGGTGGCCCCTCGGTTGAGGTACTGCTTGATTTAGCTCTGGGGGATGATGCCGCGATCGCGAGCGCGGCCGCAGAGGTCCTTAAAACCCAAGTATTTCTGTATGAAGCGGATACGGATCGCCTAGAGACCGCTTATAAGGGCGGCAATGCAATCGCCAAAGGTATCCTCGAGAGCTATGCTCAGGCGGAGTTTTTTACCAAGCTTCCTGAGGTCGTCGAAACAATAGAGGTGGTGACTTACATCGCTGGCGAGGGCGATATTTCCACTGATTTACTGTCCCCCGGTAATCAAGCGCACTCCCGTGCCGACCGGGAACTGCATGGCAAGTGCATGATTTCTGAGGCGGCACAGGCTGAAATCCAAGAACTGCAGCGGGCACATCCCGATAAGAGTGTGATGTTGATCGCCGAAAAGGGCACCATGGGCGTGGGCTCCTCGCGCATGTCAGGGGTTAATAATGTGGCTCTCTGGACTGGTAAACAAGCCAGCCCTTACGTGCCATTCGTCAACCTTGCTCCGATTATTGCAGGGACCAATGGCATATCCCCGATCTTTTTGACGACAGTCAGTGTGACTGGCGGTATTGGAATCGACCTTAAGAATTGGGTGAAGCAGTTAGATGCGGACGGTCACCCAGTCTTGAACGAGAGTGGCGATCCTGTGCTTGAGCAGGTGTACTCGGTTGCGACCGGCACTGTGCTGAAGATTAATACCAAGACGAAGAAGTTGTATAACGGCGACCAGGAGCTGGTGGACATTTCATCGGCCTTAACGCCTCAAAAAGTCGAATTCATCAAGGCGCGTGGCTCCTATGCGATTGTGTTTGGTAAAAAGCTGCAGAGCTTCGCGGCTCAAGCACTCGGCGTCGACCTAGAGCCGGTTTTTGCGCCTTCCAAAGAGATTTCACATGCAGGGCAAGGGCTCACCGCAGTTGAAAAGATCTTTAATCAGAACGCCGTTGGCGTGACCGAAGGAGCCGTGTTGCACGCCGGCTCGGATGTCCGAGTTCGTGCCAACATCGTCGGCTCTCAGGACACCACTGGCCTGATGACTTCTCAGGAGTTGGAAGCGATGGCCGCCACAATCATCTCACCGACTGTCGATGGCGCTTACCAATCCGGATGTCACACCGCCTCTGTCTGGGATAAGAAAGCTCAGGCTAATATTCCTCGACTCATGCAGTTCATGCATAAGTTCGGTCTTATCACGGCGCGTGACCCGAAGGGCGTCTATCACGCCATGACGGACGTGATCCATAAGGTGTTGAATGATTTAACTGTGGATGAATGGGCGGTCATTATTGGTGGTGATTCACATACCCGTATGTCCAAAGGCGTCGCTTTCGGGGCGGACTCTGGAACGGTGGCCCTCGCCCTCGCGACGGGTGAAGCAACGATGCCCATTCCTGAATCGGTCAAAGTTACTTTCAAGGGCGATTTAAAGGCCCACATGGATTTCCGCGATGTGGTGCATGCGACGCAGACTCAAATGCTCAAGAAATTTGGCGACAATGTATTCCAAGGCCGAGTGATTGAAGTTCACTTGGGCACGCTACCTGCCGACCAAGCGTTCACGTTCACGGACTGGACCGCGGAAATGAAGGCCAAGGCATCCATCTGTATTTCTCAAGATGAGACGCTAATTGAATCTCTGGAGATTGCGACGGGGCGTATTCAGATCATGATTCAGAAGGGCATGGATAACGCAGGGCAGGTTCTTCAAGGCTTGGTCAACATCGCGGATAAGCGTATCGCAGAAATTCGTTCAGGCGAAAAGCCCGCGCTGATGCCGGATACAAATGCCAAGTACTCTGCGGAGTTCGTCGTCGATCTAGATGAAATTGTTGAGCCTATGATCGCAGATCCGGACGTGAACAATGATGACGTCTCCAAGCGCTATACGCATGATGCAATTCGCGAACTCTCTTACTATAAGGGCGAGAAGGCAGTGGATCTGGGTTTTGTCGGGTCCTGCATGGTTCACAAGGGCGACCTGAAGATCGTTTCGCAGATGCTTAAGAATCTGGAAGCACAACAAGGTAAAGTGGCATTCCAAGCGCCGCTGGTGGTGGCAGCCCCTACGTATAACATCATTGATGAACTCAAGGCTGAAGGCGATTGGGAGATGTTGCAGAAATATTCTGGTTTTGAATTCGACGATGATGCTCCGAAAGGCGCGGCACGCACTGAATACGAAAACATGATGTATCTTGAGCGTCCTGGATGTAACTTATGTATGGGCAACCAAGAAAAAGCTGCAAGGGGCGATACGGTGATGGCCACCTCGACACGCCTCTTTCAAGGCCGAGTCGTTGAAGATTCCGATCGTAAGAAAGGCGAGTCCTTACTCGCATCGACACCAGTGGTCGTGCTCTCTGCGATCCTTGGTAGAACTCCCAACTTGGATGAATACAAAACAGCCGTGGCAGGTATCAATCTGACCAAGTTTGCGCCGCCCTCAGGCGTCTTGAGTCGGTAGTCATTTGCGCTCTTTAAGTTTGGTCAAATAGCTCAGGGATCTCGTATCCCTGAGCTATTTTATTTTCCAAATGTAGCTGGCTTAGCTGAGGGGGTTGTCGATTTCTAACTGTGTTTGATGGCAATCAAGGTGAGGTCGTCAGATTGGCCTTCGTCACCAGAGAAACGATGGATACTGTTCATTAGCTGATTGAGGATCGATTGGGCGCTGCCATTGCCGTGCGTTTTGAGCGCGTTCATCAACCGTTCCCCAGAATATTCCTCGCCGCTGGCATTGATGCTTTCGGTAACGCCATCGGTGTAAAGGATCAGCGCGTCGTCTTTGCTGAATGGCACGGTTTTGTCCTTGATCATGAGGTCGAAAATTTCAGGTGGCACCATGCCGAGGGCCATGCCTTGAGACTGGATGGTTTCGACATTGCTAGTGCCATCGCTGGTGCGGTGGTAAAAGAATGGGAGCTCGTGGCCTGCCCGCGCGAAAGTGATCTCCTGCTTCGCTTGATCGATGATCGCGTAGATGATAGTGATAAACATATCTCGCCGCATGGAGCTTTGCATTTGTGCGTTGATAGCGCTGAGCACTTCAGCGGGGGAGTCCAGTTGGTGCGAGATATGGCGCAGGTTCGTCTGGCAAATTGCCATCAAGATGGAAGCAGAGATGCCTTTCCCGGAAACATCGGCGATGGCCACGCCGATTCGATTGTCATCAATCGCGAACACATCGTACAAGTCACCACCGATCTTTTGTGCGGCGGTATAGTGCGCAGCAAATTCGATGTTGGGGCTAGAGGGAAACTGGCTCGGCAGCAGCAGACTTTGAATGTTACTGGCGAGTTCAATATCGAGGTCGAGTTTGTTCTTCTCGATTTGAAGCTGCATGGCATCGCTATTATGCACCGCGAGGCCAACTTGTTCGGCGAGTGATTCGACTAGCGAAAAGTCGGTACTGGTAAAGGCGAGTTCGTCAGCGGGGTTGGCCACCGCGAGCACCGCGATGAGGCGGTCTTGAAAGAGAATGGGGGCGACGATGATGGAGCGCACTTTGAGCGCGGGATCGTCGTGCTGAATGACACGTGGATCGTTGCTTGCATCAGCGATGAGCTGCGCACATTTGGACTTGGCGACTTGGCCGATCAGGCCTTCGCCCATTTTAAAGGTCTCGGACTTGAGAATAGTCTCAAGGAATTGCGTGCGGGTGACCAGTTTGGCGTTGAGACCTTCGGGAAGTTTGCGTTGCGGTGGGAATAGGCCTTCGATGGCGATGCCCTTGAGCGTGTCGTCGTCGCGCTTCTCGAAGATACAGGCACTCATCGCGCCGGTGCTGAGAATTGCGGCATGGATAATGCGTTGAAACATCGCGGCACGGTCACTGCCTTCGGCAACTGCCTCGACCATATTGTGCATGAACTCGACGACGATTTGTTTCTCCTGTTGCAAGAGTTGCTTCTCGTCTTCGATGATTTTGATGTGCCTACGCTTACCAGTGTGGAGTAACCACATGGCGAATAGTCCGGCTAAAGCTCCAAGAAAAAATGACATAAGGATTCAGATCTTTTTGAGGAAGCCAGTATTAATTCCCGCTCACTGTTCTCCTTTTGTTTCAATTTGATTTTTCAGGAAGGCGATGACGTCTTGAAATTTCGCCGCGTTTGCAGAGTCGACCTTGATCAAATTCTCGTGTGCGGCCAGTACGTTCTTGGCGATCGAAATTTCCATATCCTTAAGGGGCGAAAACTCGGCGCTGTGATCGGCGCAGTCCTGCAGATCTTCGCCGATGGTGAGGATGTTTTGTAGGCCGAGGTTGGAGACGAGTTCGTGGTTGCGCTCACCTAGTTTACAGATGATCAACAGGCCAGGAGGCGTTTGCTTGCGCAAATCCAGCGCCGTTCCTGCCAGAATGCCGAGGAAAGTGCTATCCATCCCTCTGCAATTCTCGAAATCGAGCACAATGTGTGCTTTGCCTGCGCTAACCATCCCTTCGATGAACTCTCGAAACGTGTTACAGTTTAGATAGTTCGCCTTGCCGTGGATCTGAACGACGACAGGATCAGAGTAGGCACTGACTAAAAAAGTAGGCTGTGTAGGCTCACTCATGCATTGGAGATTTGCGGCAAATAATGGTCTTAGGATTCGGAGAGAGTGTCGCGAGAGCGAGTATTAGAGAATGGACCGCAGCGCTAGCTACCGAAACTTCAATAACTGTATCAATTTGCACTGTGAGGTCAACCGTTTGTGTCGTGCCAGCGGTTTTATGCTTTGCAGCCAGAGGCTTAGATTTTGAGCGCTGCTTTGATCGCGTCGAAGTTTGGCAGATCGTGCGGATCTTCGGCAGATTCGCTATAAATGATCACGCCGTCTTCATCGATGACGAAGGCAGACCGCTTGGAGACGCCCTTGAAGCCAAGCAAGTCTGCATAGAGCACATCGTAAGCGGCGGAAACATCTTTGTTAAAATCACTGAGAAGTGGAAATTTAAGGCCATCGACCTGCGCCATCTGCTCTTGGGCGAACGGGCTGTCGACCGAAATTCCGTAAACCGCTGCGTTTAGGTCGGAATAAGACGCGAGGCTGCTGTTAACGTCGCACATTTCTTGCATGCACACGCTGGTGAATGCGAGCGGGAAGAACAGCAGGACAGTCTTCTGCTTGCCGAGGTTGTCGTCTAAAGAGATGTCCTGAAGGCCGTCGGCGTTCTTGGATTTGAGTGTGAATGCGGGTGCTTTGGTTCCGGTTGCTAGTGCCATAATAAGAAGTGCTAGTTAATAAGTGAGAAGTTGCGTGGTGATTTGAAAATGAAAAGAGCGATGAATAAATGATTACGCGACGCTAATGTAAAGAGTCAGATGCAAGCAGTTGCACTTTGGCAAACATGACTTCAGTGGACTCGCTAACTAAGCGAGTAACTTGAAGAAGATGCGTTTACCTGCTTGGAAAATAAATTCGCTGGTTGGGCGGCTAATTTCTTTGTTTGGATCGTCTTGTTTGACGCTATCGATCTTCACTGCACCTTGCTGCACGAGGCGCCGAATCGCGCCTTTACTCTCAAACAACTCGGATTGCGCCATCACTTCAAACAATGGAGCGCAGTCGGCGTCGCCGAGCAAATCGCTCCAAGTGAATGTCGGCATGTCATCGGGGATTTTATTCTTCGAGAAAACTTGTTCAAACTGTTCGAGTTCATGTTTGCCAGCTTTGATCGAGTGGAACTGGCCGACGAGTGCTGACGCGAGTTGCTTCTTGGCCGCCATCGGGTGGCCTTCTTTGAGCTGAGAGATCTGCGCGGCATCGAATTCGAGTAGTAGTTGGTAGTAGGTCCACATCGTGTCATCGCTGATCGACATAATTTTACCAAACATTTCTTTAGGCGAGTCGGTAAACGCGATGTAGTTGTCAGCGCTCTTAGACATCTTCTTGCTGCCATCTAGGCCGATCAGCAGTGGCATGGTAATTACTGCCTGTTCTTGCTTTCCCGCATCTTTTTGCAGCGCGCGACCGACCAACATATTAAAGAGTTGATCGGTGCCACCGATTTCGACGTCGGCATTTAGTATGAGTGAGTCATAGCCTTGGATCAGCGGGTAGAGGAATTCAATGATTGAGATCGGGGCGTTGCCAGCGTAGCGCTTGGCAAAGTCGTCGCGTTCCAGCATGCGTGCGACGGTCATCTTACGCGCGAGTTTGAGGCAGTCCTCGAAGCCCATCTCATCAAACCATTCGCTGTTATAGACGACAGTGGTTTTGTCCTTGTCGAGGATCTTGAAGGCTTGCACTAGATAGGTCTGCGCGTTGCCGATGATCTCATCCTTAGTCAGTACCGGGCGTGTATTAGAGCGTCCAGAAGGATCGCCGATCAGCGTGGTGAAGTCGCCAATAATAAGAATGGCTTCGTGGCCGAGGTCTTGGAACTGGCGTAGCTTGTTGAACACGACGAGGTGGCCAAAAGTGAGATCTGGGCGTGTCGGGTCGACCCCGAGTTTAACGCGCAACGGTCGGTTGCCGTGGAGGCGATCCTCTAGCTCGGATTCGCCGATGACGGTATCGGTGTTTATGCGGATGGTTTCGATCAAGCTCATTGAAAAAGAATGCAGAAGTTAGATGTCAGAAGTTCGAATGTGGCAAAGCGTTGACCTACTGAGGTCAAGAGAAGCTGATCTCGTTCGGCGTCCCGTAAAGAAAAAAGCGCTAGCGGATAGTGATGTAGGGCTCAATTGGGCGATTGCAGTTGGCAGATGCGACAAATGCATCGCGGGCGTCGCTGTTTTCAAACAGGTAGAGTGCATAGCCGCCCCAGCCACCACCGCAATATTTACGGCCGACGCAGGCCTCGGCTGTGGGAAGTTCGAGCATGCCCTCCTTTAATTGAGCGGCGTAGCTGAGGCTGATGGCTTCACCAAGCTTATGAACGTCGCCAACAAGGACGGCGTCTTTTGCAGTGGCCCCAGCTTGTTCGATTAGATCGTAGTCGCGCAGGTTGTCGACATTGCTTGGGGTGTCGTGCGGGATGTCAGTGTAGTGTAGCGCCATGTGGCCGCGCAGGAAGTCGCCGTGGCGCTTAAAATCCAGTTCGGGAAGCGGAGCACTGCGCCAGACGCAGACTCCGGTCTCGCGGATGATGGCAGGGTCTTGCCAGCCGACGCCGAGGGTGAGCTCGCTTTCGACGCCGTCGTTGCCGTTGAGCAGCGCCCACGCCCCACTGCCGCCAAGGCCGGATTTGATTTCATAGTCCCATTCGTTGAGCGAGACCATGGGTGAAATGGCACAGTTGACGATGAACGCGCCTGCCCTAGCATGGTGTGGCACGTCGAGCCAGCCGCCGCCGAAATCGACGCGAAGCGGCGCTTGGGCTGGAGTGCGAATATTGCGCAC
>CAZIMR010000043.1:0-7813 GCA_964540215.1 uncultured Puniceicoccaceae bacterium | reverse complement strand
CCTAGCTGCACTGTTTGCGGCGTGGTGAAAAACTGCTCAAAAGCCTGCCCCAGCGACGCAACTGGCAAGTGCTCAAAAATCCCGCCACCGTCATTATTCACCAGCACCACGGTTAAGCTGCCTTGTAATTCAGCAGCAGCTAGCAAAGCATTGGTATCATGTAAAAATGCAAGATCCCCGGTCAATAAGACCGCCGCCCCCCCACGATGCGCCATCCCCAAGGCAGTGCCGAGGGTACCGTCGATCCCATTGGCACCACGGTTCGAGTGAATCGGAAAAGCGCGATTGCCCGCGCTCCAAAAATACTCGGCATAGCGCACACTCATACTATTGGCAATGAAGGTCGGTGTGCCAATTGGCAGATGCCGCGACAGTAACCAAGCCACCTTGCCCTCAAACAACCAGTCCATCGCTTCGAATTTTGCATCCAACGCAGCCACCGTCTGTTGCTCGACGTCTATCCATCCCTGCGTCCAAGTCGCATCCACAGTCTGTTGATGCAGCGCCTTTGCCAACACTTGCACCTCACCATACAGAGGTGTTGCGACTCGATGCAGCGGATCCGTATTCACTGGGCGACCCGACAAAAGAAACGACACCGAATCGGTCTGCCCGAGCCATGCGCGTAACACTTTACTCGTCGGCAATTGGCCGATCTGCAAAACAGCAGTCGGACTTCGGTCTGCAGCGACTCCTGTCTTCCTCAAAAACGCATCGTAATGGCAAATCAATGCCTGATTCTTACCAAAGTGACCGCGCAATGGATTCAACACATCGCTCAACACCGGCCAGCCCAACTTATGCGAAAGAATCGCCACAGCATCCGCAAAGGCATCGCCTCCTTCGCGCGGATTCATGGCTCCAACCACTATCACGCCTTGGCGATGACTTGCCAGTCGCTCCAACGCCACCGTATCGAGACTCGCCCCTGTACCAATAGCTTCGCAGGGCCGCGTCGATACCGTCGCCGCCTGCTCCATCAAACTCGGCTCAATGATCGACTCAACATCGACTTCTGGAGGCAATGGATCTCGAAACGGAAAGTTCAAATGCACCGGACCAGGATTACCCAGTAGCGATCGATTCACTGCATGTACCAAAGTCTGACGTAAATAAGCCAGCATCCCAGTCGACGCCTCGGGCAGCGCCATTTCATGGAACGCGCGCACCGAATTACCAAAGATTTTCATCTGATCGATGGTCTGCCCCGAAAAACAATCCCGCAACTCCGCAGGGCGATCTGCCGTCAGTACCAACAACGGCACGCCAGACATCGAAGCTTCCAGCACCGCAGGGTGATAATTCACCACTGCAGACCCCGAGGTACAGACCAACACCACTGGCTTGTGCGTGCGTCTTGCCAAGCCCAGCGCGAAGAAACCCGCCGAGCGTTCATCCAAGATCGAGATTGCTTCCAGCTTCGGATTCCGCGCGGCAGCGACCGTCAACGGCGTCGAACGTGAACCCGGCGAGATCACCACCGTTGCCACTCCTAGCCGAGCCAAGACCTCCATAGTCAACGCCCCCCAAACTGAATTAACGTTGGAGCGCGCAAGCGCATCGAATGGACTGGAATTTATTTCGAACACGGGATGATTCTTAAAACAGCGCACTATAGATAAAAAGTTTCCTATGGCAACCGCGAATGCCCCAGCCAATCAATCAAGTCACCGCCCGCGCGTCGCGGTTATCCATGCCACGAAATTACGGCTATTTTACTATACTTCGCGGGGAGCTTCAAATAGCTTATTCGCTTGATGTATACCCTCAGAACATACCAACAAGAAGCGGTTGATCGCACGCTCAATTACTTCAGGAAGCAGCGCAGCCCTGCGGTGATCGTCTTGCCGACGGGGGCCGGTAAAAGTTTGGTAATCGCTGAGTTGGCTAAAATAGCAACGGGCCGCGTGTTGGCCCTCGCTCATGTCAAAGAGCTGGTCGAACAAAACCATTTGAAGTATGAAAGCTATGGCCTGCAAGCGGGGATCTATTCCGCGGGATTGAATCAAAAGGATAGCGAACAGAAGGTCATATTCGGTAGCATCCAGTCGGTCGCAAAAGCTAAAGATGCTTTCTTCATGGATTTCACGCTCGTCATAATCGATGAATGTCACCGCGTCGGCCTAGAGCCTGAAAGCCAATACGCGAAAGTCATCCATCAGCTCGAGCAGAACAATCCGCGTATTTGCAT
This sequence comes from uncultured Puniceicoccaceae bacterium, assembly GCA_964540215.1. Classification (GTDB taxonomy): domain Bacteria; phylum Verrucomicrobiota; class Verrucomicrobiia; order Opitutales; family Coraliomargaritaceae; genus Lentimonas. The sequence continues at coordinate 5,622 of CAZIMR010000043.1, read as the reverse complement.
CTTGGGCCTGACTGCCACCCCGTATCGCCTAGGACTCGGCTGGATCTATAATTACGCGCTCAGTGGGGAAATGAAAACTCAAGAGCTACGTTTTTTTAAGCACTGCATCTACGATCTGCCACTTGAGTATATGATCAGGAACAAATACCTGACCCCACCCGTAAAGGTCGACATTCCCGTGACCTCTTATGACTTCTCTGAACTCATAGAAGGTGGCCAATCTTACACAATGGCTCAACTAGAGGAAGCGCTCCACAAGCAAAGGCGACTCACGCCCCTGATCATTAAAAATATCATTGATATTACGCAAAGCGATCAGCGCCAAGGCGTGATGATTTTTAGCTCAACAGTGAAACATGCGCAGGAGATCATGGATCACCTCCCACCTAGACAGGCCCGGTTGGTCGTGGGAACCACAGAACTGAGCGAGCGCGATCAGATCGTGAATGATTTCAAACAGAAAGCGTTTAAGTATTTAGTCAACGTATCCGTGTTAACGACTGGTTTCGACGCTCCGCATGTCGATGTAATCGCGATCCTACGCCCAACCGAATCGGTTAGTTTGTATCAGCAAATCATCGGTCGCGGTTTGCGTTTGGATGCAGATAAAAAAGATTGCTTGGTGTTAGATTACACCGGCATGGGGCATAGCATTTTCAGCCCTGAAATCGGCGAAAAGAAGACGGCAGCGAAATCCGTCGCAGTTCAAGTGCCCTGCCCCGAATGTGGCTTTGTAAATGACTTCTGGGGGATCGTTGATGATGATGGCAATCTAGTCGAGCACTACGGGCGGAAGTGTCGCGGGGGGGATGTCAATGCCAAGACCTACGAATTCACCCCGTGCAACTATCGTTTTCGATTTAAAATCTGCACCCAATGCTCGGCTGAAAATGATATCACCGCTCGTGATTGTAGCAGCTGCGGCAGTGTGCTGATCGATCCTGACACAAAGCTCAAACAAGCCAGGCTTTCTAAAGACGCCCACGTGCTCACGCCAGATTCGATTGAGATGCTTGAGCGCGTCGACAAAAATGGGACGCCTTACTTACAAGTAAAGTATTACGATTACGACGCACAGTTCGTTGCTGAGATTCACTACCTCAATAATCAAACAAGTCTGAAGAAGTTTACTATCAATTTCCTGAGGTCGCACATGCGAAAACCTGAATTGAAGCTCAACATCAGCTCGGTCAGCGACGCAGTCAAAATACGATCACAGCTGCGCATGCCTTCATTTGTAATTGCTCGCAAGCAGGGCAAGTTTTGGAAGGTGACCGAAAAAATATTTAGCGAAGAACTGTGACCTAAGTCCTCAAGTGAAAATGTTCAAAAGGGACCATATTTATTCAATCCCAGTCCACCAATTCTTCGCGAGCCATTAAACCTAGACGAACTGTTTATATACTGCGTTCGCCCTCCTTTTTTTCAGTCCTTGCCTCCGTTGCAGCGGTCATCACTCTGCTGCGTATCTCGTTTCACTCTAAAATCATACAACACCCATGAAACCTACGATTTACATCAAAGAATTCTTGTTCCTTTTAACTTCAGTCTTGGTGAGCACCTCTGCACTGAGCGGCGCAAAAACCTATCCACCAGTGATTAAGGGGGCCGACTAAGTCATTTACAAAACAGTCGATGGAATAGATCTAAAGCTCTGGGTATTCAACCCGCAGAGTGACCAGAGTCCAGCGGCTCCTGCCATGATCTTTTTCTTTGGTGGCGGCTGGAGAGTGGGTTCACCAGAATCATTTGTTTCGCAGGCACAGTATTTGGCCCAGCGTGGCATGATCGGCATCGTTGCTGATTATCGTGTAAAGTCACGCCATGGCGTGAAAGCCAAGAGTTGCGTCGAAGATGCCAGAGATGCGCTGCGCTATGTGAGCGCGCACGCCGCGAGTATGCAGATCAATCCAGAACGTATTGGTGTCGGAGGTGGTAGCGCCGGTGGTCACCTCGCAGCATGCCTAGGAACACTCTATGCCAAAGACGGCTTTGCTCCGAACGCACTAGCCCTTTACAACCCCGCAACCATTCTAGCGCCAATTGAGTCCGAGACAATGCGCTCCGCTCATTCTCAAGAAATGCTGGAGAAGGCGAACCAATTGTTAAAATCAAGACAGCTCGAATTGCGAAACCGAACCGGGTTAGACCCGATCGAACTCTCGCCCTATCACCACATCAATGAACTGACGCCGCCAACCATCATCTTCCACGGAACCAACGATAAAAGGGTGCCTTTTATATCCGCAAAAATTTTCACTGAGCAACTACAGGCCAACCAAGTGAACGTAGCATTGAAGATCTACGAAGGCAGTAGACATGGCTTCTTTAATCGAGAGCCCTATCTCAGTCAGACCACTGCTGAGCTCGATAGTTTCCTGGTTTCGTTGGGCTGGCTAGGCACTACACAAAGACATCCGTAATACTAAAAGGAATGCGATGGACCCATAAAAGAGTGCTATCAAAGTCATAGAACTCGCCGATCGCCTCCTACTTTTGAATTGGCCTAAAAAACACTACCTTGGTATTATTATTTAAGCGCACATCGTCTAAGGGTTCTTCCGTCACGACCTGAGCAGCGATATTTAGGCTGTCTGCGGACTCAATCGAAGGCACCTGAGTATACACTTTTCGAGTTGTCGTTTGGCCAGGGCCAAGTGTGCCGATGGTGAAATCAACTGGCTCTGCTTCGCCCACCATAACCGTTAACGTGGAAGACGTCAGCCAAGAAGTGCCACGGATTTGCACGATGACCTCGATCGGCATCGTGGTGCCCGGCAACGCATCAGAGGGCAGATATATCTCAGCAAGGGCTACATCCAGAATCGCACTAGCGTCACGCTCGCGTAATCGATCCCAATTGATCACCCCTGCGCCATAAACGGGATCGACACCCGGTGCACCTGCCTCGTCCAGGGTACGTCTCATCAAATCTACCACTTGCTTGTGACTGAGCGAGGTCTCCGACGAAAGGATCGAAGCCAATGTGCCACTCACAAAAGGAGCGGCAGCAGATGTACCGGAAAATAACATCGTCCCACCATCTTCTTTGGCAGTGAGCACACCGACGCCTGGCGCAGCGAAATCGATCGAACTGGATTGATTCGGAAAGAGTGCCTGTCGCCCGACTCGATCAACAGCAGTTACCGATAGCACCTGTGGATATGCGGCAGGATATGGCATCTGCGTATAACCATCGTTCCCAGCGGCAGCGACCATGATGACGTCGTGATCTTCTGCATAACGAATCGCCTCACGCATAACTTGCGTATCTTGGTACACACCCAAGCTCATGTTCAGCACATCGACGCCAAGATCCACCGCTTGCACGATTGCTTTGGCGACGTGAAAGCTGTTACCCAGACCTTCGTCGTCCAGCACCCGAACCATCAACAACTCGGCTGCAGGAGCAATTCCCTCAGAACCTGCAATGATCGAGGCCACCGCAGTGCCATGCGTCGCACCGGGACCAGACACACCACCACCGACTAAGTCGATATGCACGATATACACATCATCAAACTGTGAATGCGCTTCGATGCCTGAATCCAAAATTCCAACCAATACGCCCGAACCATCGCCTTCAAGCGAGCCACCGACGATGGATCGAGCGGACTCACCAAAAGCGCGCAACTGCGCATACTGATCTGGTGCCGATTCAACCGGGGGCAACGGGCGTTGCACTCGATACGAAAAACTCGCCTGACCACCATACAAGCCTGGATTCACTCCTACCATCGCGTCTTTACCAATGCGCACGACCAGCAACTCATCGATCTGTCCCAGCGGGGCTAGGCCTGCCTCGGTCATTTTTTCCAAATAATTAAAGAAACCTTTACGACTGCTAAAATGGATTACCATTTCCCCATCAATTGCGTCCTCAGGGAAAACGACGTCCCAAGTCGCAGATATTTGATCGGGAACCTTAGGCACAGAAGTCACGACTGCACCAGCAGACGTATCCTTGGTAATGCCTTCCTCGTGACCACCACGTTGCCATTTTGATAGAAACAGTCCAATGCATGCACCGAGGACAATGACGGTACACAAAATAAAGAATCTACGGGCACTATTCATAACATTGCTTAATTAACTCAAAATACGATAAAAACAAACTCGATTCACACTGCATTTATAGTTTAAACGACACAACGTTAGAACGTATGAAAATCCTCTGCTTAAAACATATCGAATTCGAAGGCCCAGGCACCTTTGCACTCTGGGCACTGGCACGAGGCCACGAGCTCGAAGTCATCGCAGTCTATCAAAACCAGCCACTCCCGGCTGCAGAGACGTTCGATGCACTCCTCGTCATGGGCGGCCCGATGAATATCCATGAAGACGCCATCTACCCTTGGCTGGCTAAAGAGAAATCCTACATCCGTGATGCGATCGCAGCTGATAAGCATGTGATTGGCGTGTGTCTTGGCGCACAATTGATCGCTCATGCGCTCGGCGCCAACGTCAGCAAAGGAGCGGACAAAGAAATCGGCTGGTTCTCGATACGTCCAAGTGCAAACTGCCCTAACTCTCTGCCACTTCCAGACGAATTACGCGTCTTACACTGGCATGGCGACACTTTCGAGATCCCGCAAGGCGCACAGCTCATCGCATCCAGCGACGCATTTGAGAATCAAGGCTTCCTCTATAAAGAGCGCGTGCTGGCGCTGCAGTACCATCTGGAGATGACGCCACAGAGTTTAGAGCTATTGATAGCAGCCTGTCGCAACGAACTCATCAATGCAGCCTATATTCAAGGTGCCGATACGATGCTCGCCGAGCCCGAATCGACCTACGAGCACATGCAAACCGTATTATTTAAAATGCTTGATGGATTGGTAGCACAGTAATTCAGAGGCTGGTGCATCGTTGCTTGCAACGACCATTAAGCAGAAACCTCTAACCCTACGCCTTCTTCACGTACTTGGTCAAAATCACGATATGCTGGCCATTCACCCGGCCTTCAACCTGAGTCGCATTATTTTGATCCAGTAAGATACGGCGCACCGCAGTGCCCCGCTTTGCAGTGAAACCGCCGCCCTTAACAACGAGGTCTTTAACCAGCGTCACGGTGTCGCCCGCTTCGAGTAGCGCCCCATTGCAATCAATATACTTTAGCACTGCATCTGCCTCTTTGGCTTCAGCTTCGGCCCACGACTGAACTGCGTCTTCGAGAAACAGCGTATCGAATAAATCCTGTGCCCATGCCTCGTTCTCACTCAGACGAGACAACATACGCCATGCCACGACTTGTACCGCCGGCACCTCGCTCCACATACTTTCAGTCAAGCAGCGCCAATGATGTACATCCAACTGTTGGGGATCATCGATCTGCCCACGACATGTGCCACAGATTAGCAGCGCCTCATCTGCTGTGCCGTCCGATGTCGGTGGCACTTCATAGACTGCCAAACCATCAACCGCGCCGCATAGCTCGCAAGTGCAACCACTGCGCTTCTGTAACTCTTTTTCTGTACGCATCATGGACCCACACCAAAAGAAAAGGACAATCAGCACTCAACTACATAAGTAATAAAAAGCTAGATCATCCGCGGGTCCAGCATCCAACTCAACTCACACGGCCCCACTTCTCCAAAATTCGGGATCGGAGCGACCGCAACG
>CAZIMR010000042.1:0-7814 GCA_964540215.1 uncultured Puniceicoccaceae bacterium | reverse complement strand
CTCCGCTTTCCTATGAAAATTCTAATCGCAGACCGTATCTCTCCCATTGGCGTTGATTTGTTCAAATCTGAAAAAGGTTTTGAAGTAATCGAAGCTTATGGCTCCACTCCTGAGCAACTCCTTGAAATCGTTAAGGACGTCGATGCAATTGCATTGCGCTCCGACACGCGAGTGACTGCAGAGGTCGTCGCTGCTGCGCCGAAGCTTAAGGTTGTCGGTCGGGCGGGTGTCGGCGTCGACAATATCGACATCGAAGCAGCCACTGACGCGGGTGTGATTGTAATGAATACGCCGACGGGTAACACGCTGGCCACTGCGGAGCTTACATTTACGCACATGCTCGCTGGTACGCGTCCCATCGTACAGGCGGCCGCTAGCATGACGGCGGGGCGCTGGGATCGTAAACTTTACACGGGTTCTGAGCTTAATGGTAAGACACTGGGTGTGCTCGGAATGGGCCGTATCGGCGCAGAAGTCGCCAAGCGTGCACAGGCCTTTAACATGACCGTCTTGGGCTATGACCCTTATCTGACCGAGTCCCGCGCAAATACGCTGGGCGTAAAACTGTCGACGCTCGACGAAGTGATCCAGAATGCCGACTACATCACAGTCCACATGCCGCTGACTGCAGATACCAAGCACATGCTGAATGCGGATGCATTTGGCCGCATGAAGGATGGCGTTCGCGTCTTCAACTGCGCACGTGGTGGTATTATCGACGAGACTGCGCTGATCGAAGCGATGAATTCTGGTAAAGTGGCAGCTGCTGGCCTTGACGTTTACGAAGACGAGCCACCTGCTGCAGATAGCCCGCTTCGCCAAATCGCCAATCTGGTGCTCACGCCGCACCTTGGCGCTTCGACACAGGAAGCTCAGGAGAACGTCGGCATCGACGTGGCCAAGCAAATGATCGAAGCTCTCAAGGGGGAGATGGTGCGCAATGCGCTCAACATGCCATCGCTCGACCCGAAGGCACTGGCACAGATCGCGCCTTACCTGGCGCTTGGCGAGAAGCTCGGCACATTTTCTCAGCAGCTCGCGCCTGAGGGCGTCGAGAAAATCACGATGCGCTACTTTGGTAAGATCACTGAGCTCGACACGTTGCCGCTCAGCTACGCAATTCAACGCGGCTATTTGCGCGAGATTTCCGATAACGTCAACGACGTCAACGCGCCGAAGAAGATCGCACGCCTTGGCATCGAGACGGAGCAAGTGAAGACTAACACGCACGCCGAGTTTACTGAACTCGTCGAAGTTCAAGTCACCAGCAAGAACGGCAAGACGCGAACGATTGGCGGTACGTTGGTCGGCAAGAACCAGAGCCCACGGATCGTCACGATCGACGGTCACGGTGTTGAGGTCAGTACTGATGCGACGCTGCTCGTGTTGAAGAACAAGGACGTTCCTGGTATCGTCGGTTTCATCGGGATCACGCTCGGCGAAGACAATGTGAATATCGCCAACATGTCACTCAGTCGTGATCAGGGCGAGGGCTTCGCAGTTAGCGTCTTTGAGCTGGATAGTGTGCCTTCTGAGGTCGCGGCGAAGAAGATCGCGGAGCATACTGCGATCGACAAGTATCGCGTGATCCGTCTCTAGCGAATCCTTTTAAGCCGTAGAGTGCGCCCCGAGCGCAGGGATTTATTCTCTGTTGCCATCGCGCCCTCTGCGGCTTTTTTATGCAGTCTGACTTTCGACTTTTTGCTGTTAACTTCGAAATACGTGTCGTTACTGGCGTAAAGCCCACGCGCAGTTTTCGGAGTGTGGGTGACTCTCCCACGTCAACCAACAGAGCGCAGGTCGCCCTGACTCGATTACATCACGAATATACCATAGCTTTTATACAATATGACTAGTCTCAACATCGCGATCGTTTCCATTGTCGGCTATTTGCTCGGCGCTATTAGTTTTGCCGTAATCGTCGCCCGCAGCAAGGGAGTCGATATTCTGAAGTATGGCAGCGGTAATCCCGGTGCGACGAATGTGACGCGGGCGCTTGGTTCGAAATTTGGCAACATCGTGTTTGCTTGTGATGCGCTCAAAGGGTTCGTCGCGGCTGGTTGGCCGTTGTTGTGGATGGGCGAGGCGGGCTTGCAACTCGGAATCATTGGGCTGATCGCTTCGATCATCGGGCACAGCTTTTCGGTCTTTTTGAAATTTAAAGGCGGCAAGGGTGTCGCCACGACCATGGGCGGATTGGTGGCGATTATGCCGATAGTCTTACTGCTCGGTGTGGCCGCTTGGGCAGCGATTTATTTTACCATCCGCATGGTTGCAATTGCCTCGATCTTATTTGCGGTGAGTTTGCCAATCAGCGCTTATTGGCTGTATGGCTCTGGAGATCCGCGTTTGACGCTGGGGGTCGTTTTAGGCGTGCTAATCGTGCTGCGACACCGCTCAAATATTTCCCGCATGCTTCAGGGTACGGAAAATAGTTTTAAAAAGTAGGGGGCCGGCGCAATGAGTTGATGTGCTTCGGAAAGTTAGTTTTTATCTGCGCCGTTATGTTGTTTCGCCTGTTTTCTCTTTCGTCTGTTTTTGTGTCTCTCTTTTTTCTGGGCGCGTGTTCGGATGCTCCGTCGAAACCGACGGCCGCAGTGAAGCGCGACGTTACAGTGGCTAAGGCGGTGCTGAAGACGTCTGGTATTTTGCGTTTTGATGGCTTGCCGCCAGAGAGTATCAGTGCTGTAGAGGTATTGATCGTCTCAGCGTTGAGTGATGTTGCGCGTGGGCGACTAATGCGTCAGCGCGAGCTGTTTGAAAATAAGATCACTGGGCGGGTTGAAGACTCAGTAGGAGTGAGTGCCATCGAGGGCATGTCGCCGGTCGATGCGATGAAGCTCGAAGCATCCATGGGCACCTTGCGTGCGCAGTTTCCTGCAGTCCGTGTTGAGGATGTCGATTTGGGTAATAATCGTCTGCGGAAATACCAGAGCGATGCGGTGCTGTTCAAAGAGTATAAGTATCTATTCGCCTCGATCAAATGGGACAATTTAGAGCGTGGCTTGAAGTTTATCGCAGATAAGATGACGGCGGATAATAAGGCATTGGTTGCGCGTTCTAGTGGCGTGGATGATGAGGCGTTTCAGCAGATTGACGTTACGCTGGATTGGTTAAAGGTAGTCCAGCAGCATTACAATTCGTATGTCGTGTTGGCTCAAGAATCTGTTGAAGCTAAAAATCGCTACCTTCAGGCGCAAGCAGCAGTAGCATCAACGCCGGCAGAGCCCACTAGTTGGGATGGCTACGTCGCTTGGCATGCGAACAATCTGATCATGGACACTTCGGAGAATCTACTTGGAGCGGCCTTCGCCGAAGAGGATGGCTCGTTCGAAGTCGAAGGGCAGGGGATCGTCATCGTTCGTGTGGAGCTTGGTGTGGTCTCAGCCTACTTTCTTCCCGGCTCCGAACACGAGAAGCGGGTGCTGGTCGAGGATTTGCAGCAGTTGTAGGCGTCAGTCGTAAAGTCTGTTTCGCGATAGATAGACAGGAATGTCTGTTTCACCCTTGAAACTTATCACGCCTCATGTTGTCTGGATTGTTTCGCGCATCGCGGATTGCGCTCCCTAGTTCTTCGGGCGAATAGCTGCACTCACCACTTTCACTCACTCTCACTAGCCGAAGGCTCACTCTCACTCTTAGTATGTCTCAAAAACGCATCATTCGCATCGGTCTTCTTGGTTTCGGCGTCGTCGGCCAAGGGGTCTGGAAAAATATCGAGAAGAACCGCCAAGCTCTGGAGTTTCGCCTCGGCGCTCAACTCGATATCACCCAAGTGGTGGTGAAGAATGCCTCCAAGCAGCGCGAGGTGGCGGTGCCGGCTGAGTGCTACTCAACCGATCCGTCGCGAGTGGTTGACAATTCCGAGATCGATATTGTCTGTGAGATGATGGGCGGCACGGGTGAGGCGCTCGAGCTAACCCGCCGTGCGCTCAAGCAGGGTAAAGTCGTGGTGACTGCGAATAAGGCACTGGTCTGCGAGCATGGCGAAGAGTTGTTCAAAATCGCACATGAAAATGGCGGACACTATTTTTACGAGGCATCGGTTGCAGGTGGCATTCCAATCATCAAGACCATCCGTGAGGCCTTGGTGGCGAATCGCTTTAAGCTGATCTTCGGTATCCTCAATGGCACGTCCAACTACATTCTTACACGCATGGAGCGTGAGGGGCTAAGTTTTGAAGAGACGCTCGGTGATGCGCGACAGCTCGGCTACGTCGAAGCCGATGAAGCACTCGACCTCGATGGGATCGATGCGGCGCACAAGGCAGTTATTCTCGCTTTTCTGGCGCACGGTAAATGGGTGAAGCTCGATGAGATTATTTGCGAAGGTATCCGTGAAATCTCAGGCACAGACATCGAAATCGCCGGTGAGCTGGGCTATAAGATCAAGCTGCTCGCTGTGATTGCTCGTGACTTTGAGGCGAACAAATTGTCCGTGCGTTTACACCCGGCATTGATCGGCAAGAGCGAGGTGATCGCAGGCGTCGATGAAGTTTATAACGGCGTCAGTGTGACTGGCGATGTGGTCGGCACGACTGTCTTGATTGGTCGTGGTGCTGGGCAGGATGCGACCTCTAGTTCTGTGATTAGTGATATCGCTGATGCGGTCTGTATGATTCAGGGTGCGCCGAGGCCAGTTATCTCGGAGGAAGATGAAGTGCTCTACCGGCAACTTGCGGATGGACTGGAACTGGCGGCTCCTGCGGAACTCACTGGGCGCTATTATTTGCGAGTTCATGTGAAGGACGAAAAAGGCGTGTTGGCGAAGATCTCGAACATTCTCGCCGCGCACCATATCAGTTTTGCGACGGTTAATCAGAAAGAACTGACGGACGGCACGGCTCTGATTATGCTGACTACGCATGAAAGTAATGAGACCTCGGTGGCGGCTGCCAAGGCGACACTAATTGCTGAATCCGTGGTCGTTGAGACACCAGTGAGCTTGCGCATCTTCGAGCCGAGCTATTAGTCAGGCGTAAAAGGTGGGTTTGCGATCAGACCTGAGCGTTGGGTAGCGTCAGTATTTAGATTGTATGACTTTGCCGGGATCTGTCGATTTGAGTAGCTATAGTGTGGAGATGAGCCTGCTAGGGATCGGTATTTCTCGATCAAGGGCGAAAGTCTGGTCTTGAAACTTGTCATCCCTAGTATTCCCTTCGGTTCTCTATCACTCTTTATTTGTTCTGGTTCGCTCCGCGCCCTGTCTTGTCGTCACTTCGTTCCTCGGAACAGGTTTTTTAAATTTGTTCCTTCAGTTGCCCAAAGGGCACCCACTTCACTCACCCCTTCGGGGCAAATCGTTCCGATTCACCATCTCCGCGCTACTCGCGCTTCGTCAGCTTTTCAAAAAAATGGCACTCATCGTTCAAAAATATGGCGGCACATCGGTTGGCGATGTCGATCGCATCAAGAATGTCGCCCGTCGGGTTAAGGAAACCCGTGATGCTGGCAATCAAGTGATTGTCGTGGTGTCGGCTCGTTCAGGGGTGACCAACGATCTGATCGCTCGCGCGAAGGCACTCAACCCGACCCCAGACGAGCGTGAGATGGATATGCTCCTTACCGTCGGTGAACAAGAGACCATCGCTCTGACGGCGATGGCGTTGCATGCCTTAGATGTGCCAGCAGTTTCTCGCACCGGTGCGCAGGCGGGTATTTTGACTGATCCGGCACACACACGTGCACGCATCACCAGTATTTCAGGTGGCGATATCCAAGCCCAGCTTGATGCGGGCAAGGTGGTCATTTTAGCCGGCTTTCAAGGTCAATCGGCCGATGGTCAGATCACTACGCTCGGTCGTGGTGGCTCTGATCTCAGTGCGATTGCGATCGCGGCGGCGCTGAACGCCGACCTTTGCCAGATCTGCACCGATGTGGATGGCGTTTACACTGCAGACCCGCGGCTCGTCTCAAATGCGACCAAGCTCGATGAGATTTCCTATGAAGAAATGCTCGAACTCGCCAGCAGTGGTTCGAAGGTCATGCAAAACCGCGCTGTCGAGTTTGCGCAAAAGTTTAATGTCATATTTGAAGTCCGCTCCAGTTTTAACAATAACCCAGGAACTATCGTGAAAGAAGAAGCAGCCTCTATGGAAGACGTCGTCGTGAGCGGTGTCGCACTTGATAAAAACCAGGCAAAGATCGTTGCCAGTGATTTACCGGATCGCCCGGGCACGGCTGCTAAGCTTTTCAAAGCCTTGGCGGATGCGAATATCAGCGTCGATATGATCGTGCAGAATATCGGTCGTGATGGTAAGGCGAACATGACGTTCACTGTGCCGCGTGAAGATATCTATCGCGCCGAGAAGGTCGTTACGGAGTCATTCCCCGACGAAGCGAGCGGCAAATTGTTCGAAGCCAACGATATTGCCAAGGTATCCGTGGTCGGCGTTGGTATGCGCTCGCACTCTGGTGTCGCGGCTAAGCTCTTTGATGCACTCGCCGATGCGAGTATCAATATCCAGTTGGTTAGCACCTCCGAGATTAAGATTTCAGTGGGCATCGACCCAAAAGATGCTGAAGTAGCGACACGTGTGGTGCATGCAGCATTTGGGTTGGGGCAGTAGTTCGGTCGAAACGCTTGCCGATTTTACTTCAATTGTTGGCGCTGGCTTGTTGTCGAGTCTCGCCGAAGTCTTGGTTAGCCAGCAGGCCTTGCTCTTTGGGTCTCGTCGCCGCCGTGGCTGCGATGCGTGCAGTCGGAGCGGATGGGGGAGGAGACCGCTTATGGCGCATGCTGTTTGTGGCGACCTTGCTCAATATCGCTTTCGTTTTTGTGGTCTTGGGGCTAAGCTCTTCGCTAGATCCGCCGAGTGGGCCGTCTGTAATTCTGATCGCTGCAATGAGTTACCTAATGGTGAACGGCTTTTCACCGCTTTTTAGTAGGCGAAATGCCTGTAAATGAGAGGCTTAAAAGTAGTGCTGTTTTTTTTGAATTAAGTGTTGACGGGTCTAGTAGTGGGGAGCATTTTCGCGGACTTTCATTTTCCACGCTGTCCGCGTGGGAGGTGAAAATAGCTCTTTACATAGTCTTTGCTAGTGCGCCCTTGTAGCTCAGTGGTAGAGCGCATCCTTGGTAAGGATGAGGTCGGCGGTTCGATTCCGCTCGAGGGCTCCAGTATAAACATAATCACAATCTCTTAACACTAAATCACATCAATCATGGCTAAGGAAACATTCGAAAGAACTAAACCACACGTCAACGTCGGCACTATTGGCCACATTGACCACGGTAAAACAACCACAACGACTGCGATCCTCAAGGTTCAAGCAGACAAGGGACTTGCTGAGTTCAAGTCTTATGCAGACATCGCAAAGGGCGGCACTGTTCGTGACGCGACTAAGACTGTCACGATTGCTGTTGCGCACGTCGAATACGAAACAGAAAAGCGTCACTACGCACACGTTGACTGCCCAGGTCACGCTGACTTCGTCAAGAACATGATTACAGGTGCGGCTCAAATGGATGGCGCGATCTTGGTTGTTTCTGCTTCTGATGGCCCTATGCCACAGACGCGCGAGCACATCCTTCTTGCTCAGCAAATTGGTGTTCCTACTATTGTGGTATGGCTTAATAAAGTCGACCTGCTTGACGACGAAGAGCTTCTTGAGCTCGTTGAGATGGAAGTCCGTGACCTCCTTTCCAAGTACGACTATCCAGGTGATGATATCACCATCGTGCGCGGTTCTGCAACTGCAGCTCTTGAAGGTAAGCCTGGTGGCGCTGAAGCGATCACAGCGCTTATGGATGCGATCGACAGTGATGTTGCTGAGCCTCTTCGTGAAACTGACAAGCCACTTCTTATGTCTGT
>CAZIMR010000041.1:0-7820 GCA_964540215.1 uncultured Puniceicoccaceae bacterium | reverse complement strand
CACATAACTTTGCCATGTCCCCACTCCGTCATTTTCCATTCCACCGAATCGTCCCAGCGCTATTCCTGTGTGCGCTTGCAGCCCAGGCACAAAACCGTGAACTCCTCGGCGAATACCGGATCGGCATCGTTGGTCGCGACCAAGGCGATGCCACTTACCAAGCCACTCAGCTCGGCGCTCAAGATGCCGCGCGTGAACTGAGCGAACAATACTCGATCGACGTCGAGCTCCTCGACTTCACCCCCAACGTCGAGCAAGGCGGCAGTCAGCCCGCCTCGCTTGCCGGCCTCTTCATCGAAGACGCCGACGGCTTTATTATTAGCCCAGCTGAGCCCGAAGCCATTCGCTCGTCGATTGAATTCGCTTTAGAGCAGCAACAAGAAGTCGTCTTTTTCGAGAATCAGATCGAGGACATACAGCCGCTCACCGAATACGTCGCCGACGAAGTCGCAGCTGGGCGAATCGCCGCAGAAGCACTACTCGCAACACTCCCCAATAGGGGCAGGGTCGCCATACTCATCAGCGATCAACCCAGCTCTGGCATGCAAGATCGCCTCGTCGGTGCACGTGCCGCCCTCGGCTATCGCCGCATCGAAGCAGTTGTTAGCTGCGCGCCCGACTATCAATCTGCAATCGAAACGATTCGGGCTACCCAAGAAGACGACCGTAACGATTTAATTAATGGTTGGCTCTTTCTCGGCGATTGGCCCCTGTTGGGAATGCCCGCATTGCCTTGGAAACCAGGCGAACTGGCCTGCGTTGCGATTCAGTCCTCGCCTTCTGCCTTTATGTATATCGATCAAGGCTATGTGAGTGCCCTGATCGTCCACCCCTACTACGACTGGGGCAAATCGAGCATGACCGCACTCGTCAATAAGCTGCACGGGCAACAGACTCCAGAAGAGCGAATCCAACGCAGAACACCCCGCCTGGTCGATTGGAGAAACCTAGAGAGCTACCGCGAAAGCTGGAAGACTTGGCTTAAATAATCACCTACAAGCTAGACGCATCATGACGACTGCAGCCCACAATTTTTCTGATCTCTTTATTCCAGACGGCGTCGTCAAACCCGAGGCGTATGCACGATGTTCGCATCTAGCAATCGGCGCACACCAGGACGATCTCGAGTTTATGGCGTTCCACGGGATCAACTCGTGCTACGGCGACGATGGCCTTTGGTTCGGTGGTGTGACCTGCACTGATGGGGGCGGCAGCTCACGTGCAGGGAAATATGCAGATTTCACCGACGATCAGATCAAGAGGGTGCGAATCGACGAGCAGCGCAACGCTGCCGAGATCGGTAAATACAGCTTCGTTAACCAACTCGGGCTTGCCAGTTCGACGATCAAAGACCCCGAGCAACGCGGCGCACTGATTGATCAGCTCGAAACCATTCTCTTAGAAACACAGCCCGACGTGCTCTACACCCACAACCCTGCGGACAAACATGGTTCCCATATTGCTGTTTGTCTCGCAGTCCTCGAAGCAGTCCGCCGCGTGCCACCCTTCTCTCGCCCCAAAAAGGTCTATGGCTGTGAAGTGTGGCGCGACCTCGACTGGTTGTGCGACGACGATAAGATCGCGCTCGACGTGAGCGGCAACACCGAGCTCGCCGAACAGCTCAATGCCTGCTTCGACTCGCAAATCGCTGGCGGTAAAAACTACGGCGAGGCCGTAATGGGACGCCGCAAGGCCAACGCCACGTTTTTCAATTCGCACCACATTGATAGCATTGATCAGCTTTGGTTCGCAATGGACCTAACGCCACTAGTCGAAGACGACACGTTGGGCATTAAAGCATTCGTGAAGGCAACAATTACACGCTTTGAAGAAAGCGTGCTCGACGGACTCGGCTAAGCCGTCGTTAGTCGGCAAATTCATGCAGCAACGAAATCGTTCGATCCGTGGTTGAATTCCTCGCCGAAATCAGCTTTTCTTGGCCACATGCAAGCAAATGCGAACAACGCCGTCGTCGGAATCATCATGGGCAGTCAGTCAGACTGGTCCACTATGGGTGAGGCTGCCGCCTTACTCAAGCAACTGGAGATACCCTTCGAGACGAAGATCGTCAGCGCACACCGCACGCCGCAACTCCTTTATTCATATGCCGAAACTGCAGAGGCGCGTGGGATTCAAATTATCATTGCTGGCGCTGGCGGCGCAGCCCACCTCCCCGGCATGACCGCCGCCATAACTCATCTTCCCGTGCTCGGCGTGCCGGTACAGTCCAAAGCACTCAGTGGCCAAGACTCACTTCTTTCGATTGTGCAAATGCCTGCAGGCATCCCAGTGATGACGCTCGCGATTGGAGTTGCCGGCGCAAAAAATGCCGCGCTCTCTGCCGCATCGATTCTTTCGCTCCACGACGCTGACGTTCGCGAACGCCTCAAAGCCTTCCGTGAAAACCAGACCAACACCGTCCTCGCTACTGAACTCCCCGAGGCCTAACTCATGGGGTGGAAATATTCCGTCATTTCCACGCGATTACCATCCGAGACCAACTTTTCAGCATGATTACACCAGGCAGCACAATCGGAATCCTCGGCGGTGGCCAACTCGGCCGCATGCTCATTCTCGCCGGCCGTTCGCTCGGCTATCGTTTTCACATCTTTGAGCCGTCTGGCCCTTGCACTGCAGGGATGGTTGCCGACCACGAGGTCAACGCGCCCTACTCCGACGAAGCGGCACTGCGCGCGTTTGCCGAGGGGGTGGACATCATCACCCTTGAATTTGAAAATATCCCAGCCGAGGTGCTAGATATGCTCAGCGCTATCAAGCCCGTGCTACCAGGTCGCGAAGCACTGCACATTTGCCAACATCGCCAGCGCGAGAAGGATTTCCTCAAAGAAAATGACCTGCCCTGCGTGCCTTTCGAATATGCGGATTCTGCGGACAGCCTAAAGACCGCGATCGCCGCCATCGGCTTTCCTTGTGTGATCAAAACGGCTGCCTTTGGCTACGACGGCAAAGGCCAGATCAAGCTGAACAACGCCGAGGAAGCGGCTGACACTGATCATCTTTGGAACTTTCTCGAGTGCCCACCACGCGTGGTGGTTGAAAAGTGGATCCATCACATTGGCGAGTTCTCAGTGGTCTGCGCCCGCAAGGCAGACGGCAGCAAAAGCACTTTCCCGATGTCGGAAAATGTGCACGTGCATCACATCCTGCACGCCTCAATCGTGCCGGCCCGGATCACCCCCGCGACCCGCGACGCTGGCGAAGCCCTCGCTCGCGAGATTGCCGATAAGCTCGACGTCGTCGGCCTGATCGCAGTGGAGCTCTTTCTACACGAAGATGGACACCTAATTATTAACGAGATGGCACCGCGCCCGCACAATTCTGGGCATTACACGATCGACGGCTGCATTACCTCCCAATTTGAGCAACATATCCGCGCAGTCACCGACTTGCCCTTCGGTTCAACTGAGCTGCACAGTGCCACTGTCATGATCAATTTACTCGGCGATGTCTGGAAAGGCAGCGAACCCGACTGGTCTGGTTTGCTCAGCGATCCACACGCCAAACTTCACCTCTACGACAAAGGCGAAGCCCGCCCCGGCCGAAAGATGGGGCACTTCTGTGTAGTCGGCGACGATATTGAAATGACTCTCGCCAGCGCCGAGAGCCACTTTAAGCGCCTTCAAGCAGTCAGCGTCTAAGGGTAGCAGTTAATAACTGTTAATCTTGCACGGATGCCACGCCTCATTGTTGCGTGCCATTTCAATCTTGAAGCGCCACACCACCTAAAACGAGTGACTGAATTTTTATTCGACGTTCCGCTTTCAAAGTTCAACGTTGCTTTGCCATCTCTGGCAGACCTCCGTCGAAGTCCTTCACCATGAATATTCAACCTTCCAGATCCGTATTCGAAGCGCTCGCTAAGCAAGGCAACACTGTGCCGGTGTATCTTGACCTGACCGCAGACTGCGAAACACCGCTAGGAGCCTATTCAAAGATTCGCGAAAACGGGCCAGCGTTCCTATTTGAATCCATCGTCGGCGGCGAACGGGTTAGCCGCTTCTCCTTTTTAGGCAGCCACCCACGTAAAGTTATCCGAGTCTTTGAGGACGAAGCCACGATTACGCACAAAAACGGCAAGGTTGAGACACTCAAGACCCCCGAAGATCCGCTCAAGATCATCGAAGCCGAAATGGCCCGCTACCAGCCGGTACACCTTCCAGGGATGCCGCCATTTACTGGAGGTGCTGTCGGATTTGTCGGCCACGAGTATGTGCATTACGTTGAGCCCACGATTCCAAAGCCAACGGAGAACCCCTTAAAAGTACCCATTTTATATTATCTGATCACGGATTCAGTGGTGATCTTCGACCACGTGCGCCAAGTGCTGCGCGTTTGCGTCAATGCCCACATTGAAGGCGACGAAACTTTGGCTTACGATCGAGCCGTCGCGGAAATTGTGAATGTCTGTGAACAACTCGATCAGCCCCAGCCGTTAACGCACCGGGAACTCGCTGATCCCGGTGAAGTTACAGTACCGGACGGTAACTTTACACCAGCACGATTTAAGGCCGCGGTCAACACCGTCAAAGAATACGTTCGCTCAGGAGACGTCATCCAAACAGTTCTATCACAACGCTTTAAAAAGGCATTCAAGCCCAGCGCAGTTGACCTCTACCGCGCCCTGCGCACTGTCAATCCATCTCCCTACATGTTTTTGATGGAAGATGCTGATTTTTCGGTCGTCGGCGCATCCCCTGAAGTACATGTTCGCCTCACTGATAATAAGGTAGAAATCCGCCCAATCGCAGGTACCAGGCACCGTGGAAACGACGAAGCGGAAGACCAGGCCTTAGAAAAGGACCTCCTTGCCGACGAGAAAGAACGGGCCGAACACCTCATGCTTGTGGATTTAGCCCGCAATGACATCGGCCGGGTCTGTGAATACGGCTCTATACAGGTACCAGATTACATGACAATCGAACGTTATTCACACGTTATGCACATTGTTTCACAAGTGGTCGGAACGATCTCTAAAGATAAAACCGCATACGACTTGATGCGCGCCACTTTCCCTGCAGGCACGCTCAGCGGAGCGCCTAAAGTCAGAGCGCTGCAAATTATTGCCGAGCTCGAACAAAGCCAACGCGGCGTCTACGGCGGCGCACTCGGTTATTTTGGCTTCGAGGGCAATCACGACTCCTGCATCGGCATACGCACCGCAGTGATCAAGGACGGCAACATCTACATCCAGTCAGGCGCTGGTATCGTCGCCGATTCCGTACCTGAAAATGAATTCATGGAGACGGTAAATAAGGCTAAAGGGATGCTCAAAGCGGTCTCCCTAGCCGAAGAAATGTTCAAAAGTTAGAATAATTTTAACTTTTTTGTAAGTGGCGTTGAGGCCATCCGATAGTTTTGTACGTACAGGGAATGGTATTCTCTGGCGGCTGTTCATTTTAGATCAGCATTTACAACAATACTTACTACCTAACCTCAGCGACATATGGCACCAAAACTGGCAAAATCGTCACGCATCAACCGTTTAAATCAGCTGCACTCGAGCGTGCCTCGCGCCCAGAACGAGGCAGCTGAAGCCATCACCGATGTACGTGAATTGCCCTCCAAAGATCGCAATGTCATGCGCACTTACATGCAGGAGATCGGCAAGACCGCCCTTTTAACTGTAAAAGAAGAAGTCTCGTTAGCGGCGCGCATTCAAAAAGGCGACAAGGCGGCCCGCGACCGCATGATTTCCGCAAACCTACGACTCGTTGTCAAAATCGCTCACGACTATAATAATTTCGGCCTGCCACTGCTCGACCTGATCAGCGAAGGTAACATCGGGCTGATCAAAGCGGTCGAACGCTTTGACCCCTCTAAAGGAGGCAAGCTCAGCACCTACGCCGCATGGTGGATCAAGCAATCAATCAAGCGTGCATTAGCTAATCAAAGCAAAACCATACGCCTACCAGTGCACCTCGTCGATAAGATCGCGAAGATGCGCCGCATCACCGCAAGCTTAACAGACGAACTCGACCGTGAACCCTCCGACGAAGAAATCGGCTACGACATGGGCATGCCAGTCAATAAAGTGGCACACCTCAAATCGGTCAGCGTGCGCCCCTCCTCGCTCGATGCACCCGTCGGCTTAGATGGCAGTACTAGCTTTGGTGATCTCGTCGGAGATGACAACCAGACGACACCGCTGGAAAATCTTCAGCAAAAATCGATTTACAATGACATTCAATCTGTCATCGCACTGCTTGATAAGCGTGAGGGTGAGATCATTCGTTTACGCTTCGGCCTCGACGGTGACCATCCACTCACACTCGAAGAAGTGGGAGAAACCTTTAAGATTACTCGCGAGCGCGTGCGCCAGATTCAAACAATCGCGATTCACAAGATGCGGCGCATCATGACGGAAAATGAACGGCAGCGCAGCAAAACTGAGGTGAAGCAAGAGCACATCCAAAAAAAGCGAATGGAGGTCCTGCAAGAGTTCTTCGCCGAACAGGCTGCCAACAATTGATTGAACAGGGCGGACTGCGGTCGACTCACTTAAGTCGACGCCTTGCGCTGTAACACCCACCCGACTCCGAGCGCAATCAAGAAAAAGCCAGAACAGAGCGCCACCCACCAATCGCCGTGGCGCGTGTAAAAGCTCTGCTGTTGCATCCATTCTTCGAACTGCAGGACTGTGTAAGTCCCGCCTCCGCGGAAATACACACTGTCATGCTCATCATACAAGACATCGCGCACTCTGCCGTAGCAATCAATCCAGCCACTCCAACCACCATTGCCGCAGCGCATCACGGGCCGACGGTTCTCGACCGCACGTAGTACTGAATGCGCCGCATGTTGCGGCGCACCGCCCTCTTCACCATACCACGCATTATTAGTCGCCACGAAAAACACCTGCGCACCGGCGCGGGCGCTCGCTCTGGCTAAGCCCGGAAACACATCTTCATAACAAACCAAGCTGCCTATTTTGACCGTTTCTTCGCCAATCGAAAGATCGATCAAACCCGGAACACTCCCCGGCACAAAATTACCCCCAACTGGCACCACCTTTGAGATAAAGCCAAACGGCTTCGGCACAAACTCGCCAAACGGCACGAGCTCGCGCTTCACATAAAAGAGCTCCGACAGTCCCGCCTCTGGCTCGACTAGAAACGCGCCATTATACCACAGATCCGCCTCACGATCCACTGCGAGATTTCCCATCAAAATGGGCTTACCAATCACATTCACCAGCGCTTCGATTCGTGCCTGCATCTGCGGGTAACCCTTGACTGGCCATGGCGTCGCTGCCTCCGGCCACAGTACTACATCGCTCTCTAGACTGGCGACAAACTGTGTCTGGCGCTCCAAAATGTTCAAATTCTCCAGCTCCTGCGACGCATCCCACTTAAGCTCCGGCGCAATATACGGCTGCACGACCGCCGCCGTAAACAATGACACCCTCGTATCACGCTGCGGTAACGACTTGAAAAATACAAAAATACACAAGCCCAGCAACGCCATCGCCACGTACAAATCCAAACTGAACCAACCCGACCACATCTTGCGCTCCTTAATAACCACACGGTTGCGCAAGGTCTGCGCGATACAAAAATTGAAATAAATTAGCAAGAACGACACCCCATAAGCTCCAGTCCACGCCGCAATCTGCAGCACCACGGGTCGCTCCCATTGACTCAACGATAGCGGTGCCCACGGAAAGCCCCACAGAAACCAAGTGCGTGACCATTCGAGTAGCACCCATGCGCCCGCCATTCCGGCAAAGGCCACGACTCGCCACAGAAACGAACGATTCGCCACTAGCGGCAATAACCAGCGCGCTAACAATACCCACAGCA
>CAZIMR010000040.1:0-7854 GCA_964540215.1 uncultured Puniceicoccaceae bacterium | reverse complement strand
AGCAATGCAGTTGGACAATTCTGACGCGGTCAGCCTTGCGGCTATCAATACCGATGCGCAGGCGCTCGATAGCTCTTCAATTGTTGAAAAATTAATGATCGGGCGCTCGATAACTCGTGGGCTCGGTGCCGGCGGCGAAGTCGATATTGGCAAAGCGGCCGCCGAATCGGATCGCAATGCGATTGCTGCTTTGGTTGGCGATATGGACCTAATCGTCCTAGTGGTTGGATTTGGTGGCGGCACTGGCAGTGCCGCTGCATCGATTGTGGCAGAAGTCGCTGGTAAGACAAATGCACTGCTACTGGCTTTTGTTACTTTGCCTTTCAGCTTTGAAGGCTCTCGCCGCCAGCATATTGCTGAAAAAGGTGTAGGTGAGCTGCGGAAATTGGTGAATGGTTTGATCCCTTTGCCCAATGATGTGCTGCTTCAAGAAGGCGAAGAAGACACCAGCGTGTTGAATGCATTTGCCATTACGGATCGTTGGATCAGTCGTGGGGTGAATTCACTTTGTGCGATGCTGTTAAGTACCGGTGTGATTAATTTAGATCTCGGTTCACTGCGCTCCGTATTTCAGTCCCAAGGAGGGAAGACGATTTTTGGCACTGGCGTCGCCAGTGGTGGTGATTATGTGAAAGACGCGTTGGATGATCTGATGCTTTGCCCATTGCTGCATCTCGGCGATCGTCCAGCACAGTTGGATCGTATTTTAGTCAACGTGATCGGCGGCGCGGATTTACCGATTACTCGGGTGAACGAGATTGTATCCCAAGTGTCCAAGCGTTTTGGTTCGCGTGAGGATATTGTCTTTGGCGCAGTACTCGATGAGTCACGTACAGAGAGCCTTGAGATTTGCGTGCTAGGGAAGGCTGAAATGGAGCGTAAGGCCGCACCAGTGAAAAACCCCAAAGGTGCGGATGCTCTGTCGCCCTCGGAGACGATGGAAGGACTCGGGTTCGAGTCCGAGATCGCTCAGGATGAACTGCCGTTGTTACAGCCAGTGCATGTGTCCAAGCTCAAGGGTAAGAAAAAAACGGTGAATGAGGATCAAGATGAATTTACTTTCAATGAAGTCGATGCCCAGCGCGGTTATTTCGAAAAGACCGATCGCAACGATTATAAAGACGAAGACCTTGATGTGCCGACATATTTGCGCCGCGGTATTAAGATCAAACTCAAGGTTTAATGAGCATATACCGTTCTTCCGCACTTGATATGCGGTTGATTCGTGGCAAGTTGTTTGGATGCGTTGTATTTTATATAGCATTTTATTACAGTTGCTTGCGTTTGGTTCGCTGCCTGCAGAGTCCTTCTTTGTAACCGGCCGTGTGCTGGAGGTGTTGCCAGAGGCACGCTCGTTGCGAGTGGAGCTCACGGAGTCTGTGAACCCAGAGGTGCCAGTGGGGCAAACCATTGAGTTTCGTGTCGGTATTGGTGACCTTGAGATCGGATATCTGGATCGTGTGATTCGTGCTGAGGCGGTCAATTATAGTCAGGCGTGGCACCTAGAGCGCATTTTTCCTATCGATGGCACTGGCGTGAAAGCGATGATCGACATCAATAAGCAGCTGCACGCTGCAACTGCGACGATGAGTCGGCGTAAATATGTGCGTGAGGGCGACTATATTCCGAATTTTGCAATGATTGATCAGCATGGCGACTTCTTGCAAATCGGAGCGTTGCGAGGCAATGCCTTCGTCTTGAACTTTATTTTCACCCGTTGCCAAGCGGTGACGATGTGCCCGGCCTCGACCATTCGGATGTCGGATCTGCAGGAGCTTTCGCGCGAATCGGGCCTAGAGCAGTTGCACTTCGTTACGATTACTTTTGATCCTGAGTTCGATTCGCCAGGCATTCTTCGCCAATACGCGAAGGGCTATGAGTTGGAACATGAAAATTTCCATCTACTCACTGGTACGCAGGAATTGGTCGATAATTTGCTACGTCAATTCGGGATACTTACCATGGAGGAGGACGGTACGATTAACCACACTATGGCGACCCTGCTAGTTGATGCCAACGGGCGTGTGGCGTTTCGCAAGGAAGGCTCGAAGTGGACGACAAAAGAGTTCCTGCAGGCGGCGAGAGAATTGTAATTAGTTTAAGAATTTAATTTTTTACGGTCTTTAAATATGTGTGCTGAGCAACCAGTTATGAGTAATCAAAATAACCGAGGACCACTCCTGAGTGTCTTCATGCTGACACTGATCTTTGTCGCCGCATATTTTGTGCTGCGCGCCCTGCCAGATGCGCAATGCGGTTTCTTGCATTATGAGGAGGTGGTCAATGCGGACGGTTCGGTTGAATTCTGCGCCACTAATCATGCCGGTTTTCTTGATCTTACACGGCTCAAATATCCGGTCGAAATGAATATTTCCTTGCAGAATGAGGCGCATGTGGGCGTGGCTCAGGAGGTGACACTCGAGCTGTTGACTTCAGGGGGCATGCCGATCGCACCGCATGAGCTGGCGCTGACACATACGAAGAAGATGCATCTGATGGTGGTTGACCCCTCGTTGCAGGACTATCACCACGTGCATCCGCAGGCGGATGGATTAAACGGGCAGTATACTTTTGAATTTACGCCGAATCGCGCGGGTACGTATCAAGTATTTGCTGAGGTCGTGCCACTGCGCACACGCCGGCAAATTATTGCAACGGGTATAATTGAAGTGGACGGCATTGCTTCGACCATGAAGTTTGAGCGTCAGACTGAGAGTATCGTCGATGGTTTGCGATTTATACTTGTCGATATGCCTACCGAACTCATGCGCACTGGCGTCGACTATCGTTTCGAATTAGAAGTGACTGCGGCTGATGGTAGTATTGTTGAGCTGCAAAATATCATGGGTGCAAAGGGGCACATGGTTGCCTTTGATGCTGCGCGTAAAGGCTTTGCTCATATGCATCCCATCAGTAGTGTGGTTTCTGCCCGCTCGATCGAGTCACCAGAGCTCGCTTTCTTGTTCAACGTGCCGAATCCTGGTTGGTATCGTGTCTTTGCTCAAGTTCAGGTGTCTGGTCGCGAGGTGTTCGGCCATTTTGATTTGGAGGTCGAGTAGGCCGGCTAAGTTCGATGTTCGACTGAGGTCGATCAGTCGACTTGAAGTTGCCTGCGTGGCGCGCATTTTGATACTCAATGGCTGCCCTCCATTTTTGCGTTGTTGAGCATAGTCGCTCGGTGCCCTACGCGGTTACAGTGTGGGTAATGAGTACAACAGCGTTGAAATTGGGAAGAATGAAGACAGGTTTTTGTTGCGCTTCGGGTAGTATTTTACAGTGTCTTGGCCTATTACGCTTACAACTACTATGAATAACAGTTTCCTTAGTTCCGAAGGCACCATTGGTCGCTTCACTTTCATTCTTAGCCTTGTGCTGCTTGTTGCCGTCGCAACTGGCATCAGTTATGCTGGAATTTATTATTTCACCCATCCGGATTATTTCATGCATGGTCACTTCGGCACATTAGGGGTGTTTGTGGCGATTGTGGCATCGCTGATCTGTGCGATGGTTGGGCTGATGCAGATGCTTAAGCGCCTGCGCGACATGGGTAAGGGCGCCTATTTAACGCTGTTGATGCTGCTCCCTGGTGTGAATGCGGTCTTCTTGCTCTACACCTGCGTGGCGCCGTCGAAGCGAGCTTAATTGCGCGGGCGTTATTTCTGAAAAGAACGCCGTGTCCCCTGTGCCGCGCTGTGTATTTACACGACGAGTCCCTTTAGGGGTAGTCGAAGCAATTAGCTTACGGCTTGGGTTGCTTACGCCTGTTGCACCCAACGCTCGATGGTGAAATCGGCAGTTTTCAGCACGATTTCAGCGAGTTTGAAGCGGTCTTCGAATTCAGGGAAGAATGCATCGCCCTCGACCTGACGGTGCACCCGGGTGAGATAGAGTTCGCTGCAACGCGGCAGCATCTGCTTGTAGATTTCGCCACCGCCCGCGATCCAGATCGTTTTTTCGGTATCTAAATGGTCGAGTGTTTCGAGATCGGTGATAGTGTGCACCCCAGCGATTTCTCTCGGGGTGCGGCTGAGCACAAATGTTTCGCGGCCTGGTAGTGGACGGCCGATGGACTCGTAGGTTTTGCGACCCATGACTAGGATCTGGTCCATCGTCGTTTTTTTAAACCATTTAAAATCGTCCGGAAGATGCCAGGGGATATCGCCTTGATTGCCAATGATACGGTTTTCGGCCATTGCGGCGATCGCTTTGAAAGTTTTCACGGGATGAGAGTTGAGAGCAGGGAGTCTAGTTGCAGAGCCGAGGTGAGAGGCCTGAGAAGAGCCATTAATCATGGTCTTAATCTTCTCGATGCCTTAGTGGTGTGACTTGGGCGATTAAGATAAGAGTATTCAATTAACTTCAGGGTCTCACTCGTAGTCGAAGGCTACACTGCAATCGGTGCTTTGATTGTCGGATGTGGGTCGTAGTTGACCAGTTCAAAGTCGTCGATGCTGAACCCGTCAATGGCTTTTACATCAGGATTGAGTTTCATTTGTGGCAGCGGGCGCGGTTCGCGTGAGAGTTGTAGTTTCGCTTGCTCTACGTGGTTGGCATAGAGGTGCAGGTCGCCGAAAGTGTGGACAAATTCTTTCGCTTTCAGGCCGCAGACTTGTGCGATCATCTGAGTTAGCAGTGCATAGGAGGCGATGTTGAAAGGTACGCCAAGGAAAATGTCGGCGCTGCGTTGGTACAGTTGACAGCTGAGTTCGCCATTGGCTACGTAAAATTGAAACAGTGCGTGACAGGGGGGGAGAGCCATATGTTTGATCTCACCCGGATTCCATGCGCAGACCATGTGGCGGCGGCTGTCGGGATTGTTTTTGAGCGAGTCAATGACGGCTTCGATTTGATTGGTGCTACTGCCGTCACTGGCGCGCCAATCGGTCCATTGGGCGCCATAAACACGGCCGAGGTCACCGTTTTCGTCGGCCCAGTCGTCCCAGATACGCACCTTGTTATCCTTCAGGTATTTGATATTGGTATCGCCTTTGAGAAACCAAAGCAGCTCATGGATGATGGAGCGTAGGTGCAGCTTCTTGGTCGTGAGCAGTGGAAAATCTGGCTCCAGTGAGAAACGGGCTTGCGCGCCGAAGATAGAGTAAGTGCCAGTGCCAGTGCGGTCGTCGCGATAAGTGCCTGTTTCAACAACAGTGCGTAGAAGATCCAAATAATTTTTCATACAGGTAAGGTGAGTACTAAGATTTGCTGGTAGGGGAGCAGTGTCAATTAAGGTCTAAGTTAAATCGGGCGCTAGCCGCGAATTACAATTTCGCTGACACTTTTACAGTTCGGCAGCGATTGAATTTTTTTTAGGATCGTGCGTTTACGAAACTGTAGTTCAGAGCGTAGGGTTTGGTTCGTTACTGAAACGATCAGAGTACGGCCATCTTTGATGCGCACCGGGTTGCAGCGGCCAGCTAGCTTGCCAAAAATTTCGCCCCAATGTTCGACCATGGTACGCTCGGCGCTGGGTTGTTCCAGTTGGTATTTTTCTTTGAGGATGACCAGTAGGTTATCTAGTTGCACCGGTGGGCGCTTCGAAGAATACGTTGCCGTGCGCGGGAGTCCGCGAAAGTCAGCGATGATGTCTTCGGTTTTTTTAGAAAAATTCATGGTTAACTGCCAGAGAGAGTATTCTGAATCTGCGGGGTGGAGCCATTAAAATGAGTAGTTTAAGCAGATTCTTAGTTTTATTAAAAAAATGAATACATCAAGGGAACTTGGCATGAGACCTGTTATAACTAAATACATAAAATTTTCTCCTATGTATTGGAGTTTGGGTAATAAGACAAAGTAGAAAAGCAGTATGGTGCGGGGTTTAGGGGTATTCCCCGCGCCATTTTTCTTGTCGAGTGTGTTCTTCTAAATCTTTTTTCCATAATAAACAAAGTAATGCTTGCAGAAGACTGATTTTTATATCTTTGTCTTCGGCATCAACAATTTTCTCCCGCAAGGGAGTTTGGGGTAATACAAAATCCTGCTGCTTGCAGTAGGTATAAAGTAGACAATGGTTGGCGCACTTCTTAGGGGTAGGAGGTGCGCCATTTTTGTGTCTACATGACCCAAATGGCCCAAATGGCCCAAATGCGAGTCTCGAACTGCGCGTTTTTTGTGACTGTCTGAAACTGATTCGAAGTTCCTAAAGTAGCTGGGTTCGTTTAAATGGCTAACTTCCGTATCGAGTGGGTGAATCGAATTACACTAATCGGCGAGCACTTGTAGGAACCCGCCGACGGCGAGATTATTTATTGGCCTGCGGTCGGCAGTTTTTTATCGTCGCCAAAGTGTTCATTGTGTTGCTCGTGCGGACGCGAGATTCTCTACTCTGACTCGCCCTGGTTACAGAGTTGCGGGTAAAGCTGTCACGCATCTCTATAGCACTGGTATGTTGCGTTTTTTCGGCTCAAACCGACTGCTGTTTTCTGCTTTAAAAGGCTCTTCAAAATCTTTTTTCATAATAAACAATGTAATGCTTGCAGAAGACAGATTTTTGTATCTTTGTCTGCGACTTCAGCAATTTTCTCCCGTAAGGGAGTTTGGGGTAATACAAAATCCTGCTGCTTGCAGTAGGTATAAAGTAGACAATGGTTGGCGCACTTCTTAGGGGTAGGAGGTGCGCCATTTTTGTGTCTTGATGGGCCAGATGTCAGCCGCGAGTTTCGAACTGCGCGGTTTTTTGTGCGCTAGTGTTTGGTTTGCGCTATTTTGGGCTGCTGTAGTGCCAGCTCAAGCTGCTCTGGCCCGCTTTGCGTCTCTGCAAAACGGACGCCGATGCCTAATAAGCGCACGGGTTCGCCGCTGCGGCCCCAGGCCTCGCGCAGAAGCTGTAGGTAAGTTTCGAGCTCTGGTTGGCGACTGGCGCTCTCGGCAGTGGTGCGACGAAAATCGCTGAATTTCAGTTTGACCAGAATCTTGGCAATTTGGCGGTCGGCAGCGCTACTGCGTAGGTCTTCGAGCAGCTCGTGGTGCTGACTCCGCAGCGCAGCTTCGCAGTCTTCGAGGGTGTCGATATTTTTGGCAAAAGTATGCTCGTTGCTGAGGCTTTTGCGGATCCGGTTGGCTTCGACCGGCCGTTCGTCGATGCCGCGGCAGAGTTGATGAAGCTCCAGTCCGAAGCTGCCAAATTCGCTGGCGAGCTCGGCTTTTTCGTAAGCGTGTAGTTGGCCGCAGGTTTCGACGCCCATTTCGCTGAGTCGAGCAGCACTTTTCGGGCCGACGCCCCAAATACGGCGTACCGGTAGGTCGTGCATAAAAGCTGCGACGCGGGAGGGTGAGACCACGCATTGGCCATTTGGCTTGTTCCAATCGCTGGCGATTTTGGCGACGAGCTTATTGGGGCCAATACCTGCGGACGCGGTGAGTCCTGTCTCGGCGTGAATTGCGGCGCGGATCTCCTCGGCGAGTTCGGCGCCACGCCTTTTGTGGTGGCTGACGTCGAGGTAGGCTTCGTCCAGTGAGAGTGGTTCGACTAGCTCGGTGTAGCGGTTGAAGATCGCTCGAATATTGCGGGATGCCTCGCGGTAGAGGTCGAAGCGAACTGGTAGAATGACGAGGTGTGGGCAAAGCTGCTTGGCCTTGAATACGGGCATCGCCGAGCGCACGCCGTATTCGCGGGCAGGGTAGTTGCAGGTCGTTAGTACGCCGCGGCCGGATGCGCCGCCGACAGCGATTGGTTTGCCCGCGAGTTCCGGATGTTCGCGCATCTCGACAGCGGCATAGAAGCAATCCATGTCGATGTGGATGATGCGGCGGGTGGCTTGCATGGTGCGCGCTTACTCGCTGATTGGGTGAGCGAGCACAAAGGGGCGCACGAGCATGGCGTTAAAGCGGGCATTGCTCTCTAGCCCATGCGCG
>CAZIMR010000039.1:0-7862 GCA_964540215.1 uncultured Puniceicoccaceae bacterium | reverse complement strand
CATCACTTTGATTCAACCATTTGACCTTTTCCCGCACACGCGGCATATTGAAAATGTCGTGTCTTTGACACTTTCTGCGCGCCCGCCAGTGGTAGCGGCTCCTGAAGCCGAACAAGAATTGGCAGGCGAAATCGAAAATTAGGGTTGACGCACCCACTCTCAGGGGCATGTTTCTGCCTCTTTTCCTTAAAACCGAATTTATTTTTTTATGTCAATCGAAGTAAAAGTCCGTAAAGGCGAGCCCATTGAACGTGCGCTCCGCCGCCTCAAAAAACGTCTCGACCGCGAAGGTACGATTCACACGATTCGTGCGAATCGTTATTTCGTAAAGCCTGCTCAGGTGAAGCGTCGTAAGCGTAAGGAATTAGATTTTAATAATATGCTTCGCGTTCGTTACTCGAACATGTAAGTTTATGTGTGTGGGTGCTGCAAGCGCTTGTTATTGATTGAGTCCCGCCCCGTGCAATACGTGTCGGGACTTTTTTCTGCCCATTGTTGCCATGAGTGATATTTTTGATCGTTTATCTTTATCTACCTGCTGGTGTTCCGCACGGCACACGGATGGTTATGAAATGATCGAAGAGATGGTCGGACTGGGTTTCAAGCAGGTAGAACTGAGTCATGGCATCCGTATTTCGCTGGTCCCGGGGATTCTTCAGGCGGTTGAAGAAGGCCTCGTTGAGATTTCCTCGGTGCATAACTTTTGTCCATTGCCGAATAGCGTGCAGCATGCAGCGCCGAATCTCTATGAGCCATCGACTGCTGATAGGCGGGAGAGCCGATTGTGGGATCAATACACCAAGCAGACGCTTGATTTTGCAGTTAGGGTGGGGGCAGATCGGATTGTGATGCACTCTGGCAGCACTTGGTATTTCTTTGAGTCACCAGAGAGGAAGATTGAGAAGTGGATGGAAGCGGCGGATGTTAAGGCCTGCGATTTATTGGAAAATAAAGCGTTTGAGTCACGTCGTGATCGTGCGATGAAGCGGATTCGGAAGGCTTCGAAGAGCTCAATGCCACGCATTGTGCAAAGTTATGAGCGTGCGATTCCCTGGGCGAAGGAGCGTAATCTGAAATTGTGTCTAGAAAATCGCGAAGGCATGCAAGAGATGCCGATCGATGCGGAGTATGCTGATTTCCTCAAAGAACTAAACGAGCAGGAGCATATCGGCTATTGGCATGACACCGGGCATGCCCAGATCAAGCACCAGCTCGGTCTGCTCGATCATCGTGAACATTTGGCTGCGATGGCGGATCGCTTAATTGGATTCCATTTACATGATGTGTCGGATAGCGGGCGCGACCATCAGGTGCCGGGCACGGGCACGATTGATTTTAAGATGATTGCTGAGTTTGTCCGCCCTGAGCACACGCTGGTGCTTGAACTCAGCCCGCGGTTGACAACCGAAGAAGTGCTGGCTTCCCGTGATTATATCGGTGGCGTCTTGGCTTAAACGGCGCGCCGCTTCTTCAGGTGTGTTAGAATCAGTGGCAGCGGGCATTTCTGCCCGATAAGTAGCCCTTTTTTTGAGCAGTCTCCAAGGCTGCGTTTCGGCTGGTAATTTTTAACTGAAACTACCAGCTTTGCGCTTGCTTTGCGCTGGGAGGCTCGTTTTCCTCTTCGCTTCCTGATTCAGTGGATCAGGAGAAGGTGAAGCGATGGCTTCATTCGTTAATCAATCAACTAACCAATAATCACACAAGAAAACTTCATTTCTCCCTGGGACTTATCCTAGGGCTTTAAACTATATATCATGGATGTAACACCAAAAGACCTTTTCGACGCAGGCGTTCACTTCGGCCACCAGCTTCGTCGCTGGAATCCAAAGTCCAAGCCATACGTTTACGCTAACATCAACGGCATCTCTATCATCGATTTGGAGCAGACTCACGCGCTCCTTGAAAAAGCATATGCCTTCATCGAAGAGACCGTTGCTTCCGGTAAAGAAATCCTTTTCATCGGTACTAAGAGCCAAGCGCAAGAAATTATGCGTGAAGCTGCAACTGCTTGCCAAATGCCTTTCTGCGTCAATCGCTGGATGGGCGGTGGCCTCACCAATTTTGCAACCATCAAAACTTCGCTCGGTAAATACCGCAAGTTTTTGCAGATGGATACAGATGGCGGTCTCGAAAAACTTCCAGGTAAGGAAGAGGCAGCTGTTCGCCGCCAAATGAGCCGTATGAACCGCAACTTCGAAGGTATGCTCAACGTGAGCGAGCTCCCGGCGGCACTCTTCATCGTTGATACTAAGAACGAAGAAATCGCAGTTGCTGAAGCGCGTCGCCTTGGCATCCCAGTGATCGGTCTGGTGGATACAAACTCTGACCCAACAGTTCTCGACTACCCGATCCCTGGTAATGACGACGCTGTTAAATCCATCCGTATCATCGTCGAAACTATTCTCGAAGCCGCGCAAAACGGTCTCGCTCATCGTGAAGCTAAGAAAGTGCAAAAAAGCGCTCCTTTGGTTCGTGAGCAAACATTCGAGCAGCAAGAAGATGTCGATGTGACTCTCCCTGCGGGTTACGGCGAAGACGAAGTAAAGCCTGTTGCTGAATAATCAGTTTCAGACGAAACGTCTCAATTTTACATAGAATTAAAAGCTAAAACATAGAAACATGAGTGTTCAAATTACAGCAAAGATGGTTGGCGAACTGCGCGGAAGCACAGGCGCTGGACTAATGAACTGCAAAAAAGCATTGGTAGAAACAGAAGGTGACTTTGAGAAAGCTGCTGATCTTCTTCGTAAGAAGGGTGAAGCAACTGCTGCAAAGAAGTCTGGTCGTGATGCAAGCGAAGGCCTTGTCGAGACTTACATCCACCTCGGTGGTAAGGTCGGCGTCATGGTTGAAGTGAACTGCGAAAGTGATTTCGTTGCTAAGACTGATGACTTCAAGCAACTCATTCGCGACATCGCGATGCATATCGCTGCGGTTAACCCAGCGTGTATCTCTCGTGATGACATCGATCCTGCGATCGTTGCTGCTGAGCGTAAGGTTGCTGAAGAGCAAGCCGAAGGTAAGCCAGAACGTGCAATCGCTAGTATAGTTGAAGGTAAGCTCAATAAGTTCCTCGCGGAATCTTGCCTTCTAGAGCAAGCCTACGTGAAAAACCCTGATCAAACTGTTCAGCAATTGCTCACAGAGATGATCGCTAAAATGGGCGAGAACATGGTGATTAAGCGTTTCGCTCGTTTCGAGGTCGGCGCATAAGACGTTTCCGTTTTATAACATTTTTAAAAGCCCTTCGTTCTCCGAGCGAAGGGCTTTTTTGTGCCTAGAGTATCCATTCGAAGGCTAAGATCAATCACGGTATGACCATCACTCGCTAGTGGTTCTGTCGTGACTGGCTTTATACCAAGACTGTTTAACTCACTTCGCTGCCTAGCCCACTAATCGCGCTAACACTACCTGTAGCACTGGTCGTATATGATCCGCCAATGCTTGGTTCGCATACGCCACCCAGTTCACCGCACTGGTCGTATCGAGTGGGCAATTCAGCGGGCTACCATCTGGGTGTTCGACGATGCAGCCTGCCTCTTCGAGAATGAGCGCACAGCATACATCATAAGGATGGGCGCTGAGGTTTTCTTCAATGTCCAGCACGCGAAAAACGAGCGGGCGAATGTCTGCTACGAAGCGATCATGTCCACTTAAGATTTCGTAGAATTGGCCGCCGGTAGAGATGTATTGATCATTGAATACCAGTGGTGTGCCGTCGTTCGATTCGCCGTAGAGTTGATCCCATAGGAGTTCTTCAATTTGGGAAAGTAGGGTGCTGCCTGCTGGAAAAAAGCGGCAGATCGTGCCGAATGCGTGGTGCACATCGCTGGCTTGGCTCGGTTGTAGCTCGACTGGCGACTGTTTGAATTGGTTGCGAATGTCGAAAGCTGAGGCGTGCATGCCGCCGCCGCGGGTCGCACTGAGCTGGTCGGCACGCCATTGGCGAGTCGTGGGAATCTCGGTCATCGCGCTTACTTCGATATCGGCGAGTGTATTCTCGGTGCCGCGCTGTGGGGCGATGCCCATCAGTATCCAAGCCGCGCGCTTGTCATACATGATGCCGCGCGTACCATCGATCGGATCAATAATGCACTTGAGCGTGGTGTCTTCGATTTTGGTACCCAGCGGGAAGCAAAGCGTGTGCGCATCATCCAGCCCTTCCATGATGATTTGCACCGGCCAATCAGCGGTCCAGTTATCCTCAAACCATTTGAAGATCGCTTGATCGGCAATGGTATCGATCGCGTAGATGACATCCGCCGCGGTCTCTTCAGTGATCGCTGCGAGCTGGTCGGTGGTGCGACTCGCGCGCGCATTGAGGATGGCTTCGAGCGTCGCGCGCTGCAGCGCACAGAGTGATTGGCGTAGAGTTTCTTTGTCGGCAGCAGAAAGTGTCATGCGCGTAGTGCGTTGTAAATTAAGCGTCTTTGCAACTATTTCGAGAGGTGGTAAGTGAGTTCTGGTCTTGCCAAATACACGCATCGGTCAAGCGTAGCGGTATGCCTGATAAATATGTAGTAATTATGGCCGGTGGCCGTGGTGAGCGGTTTTGGCCCGAGAGCCGCTTGGCTTGTCCGAAGCAGTTGCTGCCGATTGTCGGCGACAAGGCAATGTTGGCGCAAACGATCGATCGCTTGGATGGACTCGTGCCTGCCAAGGATGTCTTTGTGATTACCAATGCCGAGCAACGCGCTGCGGTGCTCGAAGTGTGTCCTGAACTTGATCCCGCCAAAGTCATCGGCGAACCCGTCGGCCGTGATACCGCCGCCGCAGTTGGCTTGGCGACGATTTTGGTGGCGCGTGAGAATCCGAATGCATCGTTTGCGATGCTGCCGGCGGATGCCGTAATTCATGATGCCGAGGGCTTACGTTCAACTTTAGAAACTGCGTTTGCCGCTGCGGAGGCGAATCCTGTGCTAGCGACAGTCGGAATCACCGCCGCATTTCCTGCGACGGGGTATGGCTACATTCAGCAGGCCGATCAACTTGGTGAGTTTGCTGGACGCGCTGTATTTAACGTTAAGCGTTTCGTTGAGAAACCTAACCTTGCGACCGCGCAGAGCTATCTCGATTCGGGTGACTACTTTTGGAACGCTGGGATTTTTGTATGGTCCGTCGCGTCGATCACTGCCGAGCTAGCCAAGAATACGCCGTCGCTCTGGCGCGCCTTGCAAGCCATCGACACTGGTCTGGCGGAAGGTACTGCGATCGACCCATTACTGGAGGCCCATTATCCGAGCCTCGAGAAAATCTCGGTGGACTATGCGATCATCGAGAAGGCGGAAAACGTCGTGATGGTTGAGTCTGGTTTCGATTGGGATGATGTGGGCGAGTGGCCTGCGGTCGAGCGCCACTATCCAGCAGACGATGCGGGCAATGTGGTGCGCGGCAATGCGCACATTCAGGATTCGAGTAACAACATTGTATTTTCCAGAGACGACGATCACCTCGTGGCACTCCTTGGCGTGCAAGATCTCATCGTGGTCAAAACCGACGATGCGACACTCGTTTGCCACAAGGATCAGGCACAGGAGATTAAGACCTTAGTCCAGGCGATCGGCGCGAAGGAAGCGCTGAAGCATTTAGTATAAACGAACCATTTCATTTAGCATGTCTGGCACTCTCTTATTTCAGCTCCACCTCTCAGCCCTTAGGTTTCCAGCCTCTGGTCTCCTGATAATTCAATGAATTATCTAGGCATAGATTGGGGTGAGAAACGGATCGGGCTCGCGCATGCAGACGAGGTCGGCATCGCCGTGCCGCTGCCAGCTGCCACGGCTGCGACGAAGAAGGCACGGCTCCAGCATATCGAGGAGATGATTAAGTCGCGTCGCATTCATGGGATCATCTGTGGCTATCCGTTGAACATGGATGGTTCGGTTGGAACTAGGACGAAAGAGGTCGATGTGTTTATTGGCGAAATCGAGAAGCGCTTTGGCTTGCCAGTCCATCGGGTCGACGAGCGGCTTTCGAGCCACTCAGTGGAACAGGGCTTGAAGCAGCAAAAGAAGAAACTGGATCGGCGCAGTGGAGAGATTGATTCCCGAGCTGCCGCATTGATTCTGCAGGATTTCATTGAAGAGCAAAATAACAATGCTCCGATCCCTTTTTCTGAAGAAGGCTTTTGAGTTGCGGTGATGAGCAAATGTGAGGCAGCCATTGCCTCGCCATCTCCAGCAGAGCTCCGGCCTGTTTACTTTCTGAGGATTACAGTTAAAAATGGCTGTTTCACTGATGCTTCAATGATCCGATTTCGCTTCCAGGCCTAATGGTTTGAGCTGATAGCTTATAATTCCTGATTTCTCTGAATTCCTGTCTTGACCCAATAGCGGGCTGGGGGGCATCTTACGCACTTCGATGAAGCGGGTATAGTTTAGAGGTAAAACATCTGCCTTCCACGCAGAGGTCGTCGGTTCGATTCCGTCTACCCGCACCATCGATAAATATAAAAAAGCCAGCATTTGTTTGCTGGCTTTTTGCAATTTAGATCCTGGGTTTGAGGATCAGGACCCCGTCGTGGGCTTCGGCGATTTCGCGCATGATGTTGGCGAAGCGAGTGTTGCCTTGTGGAGTTCCGATTTGGAAGGGGTTGATTAGGGTCGGAAAACCGATGGCGCTGATCGAGGCGGGGCGTTTACCTGTGGTCAAATCACGTGGGTTAAGCCGGTCTAATTTGAGCAGAAAGCTTTGAGTCGAGCCGCGAAAGTCGTCGCCGATCACGTAGAGGCTCATGCTGTCGTTGGGATCGAGGATTTGTTGGAGGTCGCGGAAGGCTTTACGCACGCCGGGTTCGGGATCGCTGACGCTGAGGATCGGGTAGTTGAGCACCGCGCGTAAGGCTTGCTGGCGTAGGCCAGGAGAGTCCGGTAGCCATAAGCCTCGGCGTTCGCGGAGCATGTAGTTCCCGCTGGTATCGATAAATTGAATACTTTTTACTTCAGGCAGGCTATCGAGGAGTTCGGTGATTTGCTCAATCACTCCAAAGTGGAGTTGATTGCTTAGCTGGTTGCGCATGCTACCAGATGTATCGATGATAAAGGCAACGTGCGTGGCATCGGCGGGCAGCCCGATGGGGGGGAGATCCTCGTGCTTAAAGCTTTGAATCAGTCGTGTGGCTTCGGCGGCGGC
The DNA here is from genome assembly GCA_964540215.1 of uncultured Puniceicoccaceae bacterium. Classification (GTDB taxonomy): domain Bacteria; phylum Verrucomicrobiota; class Verrucomicrobiia; order Opitutales; family Coraliomargaritaceae; genus Lentimonas. Next base: position 731 of record CAZIMR010000039.1, on the reverse strand, counting down.
TTGCTGGTTGGTGCTGAGGTTGGCTTGTTTACTGTCGAATTCTTGTTGAAGGTCGGCCAGCGTGGATTCCAATTCTTGAATGATGGATTGTATGCGCTGCCGCTCTTGCTCGGTCTGCTTGCTGTTGATGGAAGCTTCGAGGAGGGCGGCTTTGTTGGCGACGTCTGCTTCGAGCTGGGCGAGTTGCGCGCGCATCGCCAGCAGAGTGGGGTCATCGACCTCACTTTCGACGCCAGCCTTGCCTGAGCCGATTGATAGAATGAACAACAATAGAATCGCGCCGAAGCCACAGCAGAGGCAGTCTAAAAAGGAGAGGCTGAATACCTCGATCTGGCGTCTTTTTATCATGATCCTTTTAGAGCCTGGGCCAATCGCGGTCGGGGATAAGGGTGATGCCGTTAGTGCGACCGCTGAGTTGCCAGAAAAGGCCTGCCGCAGAGGGATCGCCTTCGAAGGGGAAGAGGATCACGTTGCAGGAGTAGTTTGGGCGTGTCGCCATTGCGTTTTTGAAGAGTTGCACGCGGTCAGCCTCGGAGAGGCTTCGCTGACTGGGGTTGGGCGCGCTCGGTAGACCGTCGCTGATTAATAAGAGACTGCTAGGCCGCTCTTTGAGGCTGCCGACGGTGCGCAGGGCTTTAGATAGGTCGGCGCCGCCGGAGGCTTCGAGTGCGTCGAGTCGCTCGAGTGTGATGAGTAGGGCGCTATTGTCGTATGGGTCAATGTAGGGGCTT
>CAZIMR010000038.1:0-7988 GCA_964540215.1 uncultured Puniceicoccaceae bacterium | reverse complement strand
TACTCGGACGGCATCACCGCCGAGCCCAACCCGCAATCGGACCGCGAGGCATTGGAGCGCGGCAGCATTAGCCACAGCATCCTCGACTTTGCGCGCATCGGCCAACGCAGCTAACCACACCCGTCACTCTTGCAGCATTCCCTTTCCACTTTCGGCCCCATTTTAGAGTTGTGTGCGCGACTGCCGAAAAATATGCCACTATACATGAATTGCTCCTCCACTCAGAGATATTTTGCCACTTTTAATACTTCATTAAAAGCGCTGCTCTTTTGCCTACTCGCCCTCACGCTCGGATTCTCGCTGTCCGCAGAAGAGCGCAATGAGCTCTATCGTGGCACTTGGCAAATCGACACACCCGAGGACGGCGCACTCATCCTCATCGTCAAGCGTAACGGCCTTGCCTCCTACTTTTGGGGCAACAATGCCGATCGCACGGTCTATCAAGGCAACTGGACTAGCGATGACACTGGCGTCACCCTAAACTGGAAAGACGGCAGCCACCACCGCATCACGCAGGACAGCCTCGGCTACGCAATCGCCTTCCAAGACGCCGCTGCAGTCGAACAGTATGCGACCCAAGCACAACAAATGCCGAAGGACATTCTCGGCCAGTGGGCAACAGCGCCCGCCAAGCCAAACGAGCAAGTCTCTGATCACGATAAAGCCAAAGGCTTCTTTGGCACATGGCAAATCGAGACTGGTGCCAGCACCTACTACATTGTCGTCGAACCCAACCGTTCTGCAGCGAGTAACTGGAGCCCTGACAATACTAGCAGCAAAGGCCTGCGCGGCTCCTGGGCAAAACAAGGCAACGAACTCCATCTTGTCTGGGACACCGGACACTACGGCATCCTCAAGCAAAACGACCGCGACTTCTCCTTTAAGCTGATCTCCCCCGGCACCCGCATCGATCAGGACACGTCCGAACTATTTAGCGCAAACCGCATCAACGACGACACCCTACCGGTCGCATGGCAGGCAAACTACCAAGCAGAGAAAGCCGCCAACAGCGGTGGCATCGCCTTCTCCAGCCGTAAAAATGCCAACTTATTTTATCGCGGAACTTGGATCATTCAACGCAGCGCAACCACTTTCGAACGGATTCGGATCGGCCGCTTTGGCGGACTCGAAACGTCATCGGACAGCAGTCTTGAGGGTGTATGGCGCATGACTGGCCAAGACATTTTTATGCGCTGGGACGATGGCGTGCGTACCCTGCTCAGCCCTGTTGGCCAAGGCTTCCTGCTCTTCCACTATTATCCAGGCCGCCCGCTCGACGGCGTGCCGACACGAATCTTTGCTGCAACACCAGATGACGCCGCCAAATTGACCGCTCATATGCAGGGCCGCCAAGACGTCGCCCAGCAAATACGCAGCCTCGCTGAAGCCGCAGGGGTGACGACCAACCCAGTCGAGGCTGGCTGGGGCCAGACATTTATGCGCTGGGCTTGGCCGTTTAGCGAAGATGAGCAGCCACAATCGACCGAAGCACTACTGCAGGAAAGCTACGAAACCTCAGCCACACTCGACCCATGGTGGTGGCCATTCTGGAGTGAGAAACCAAGCAGCGCAACCCTACCAGAGGCCGACACCACTACTGCAGTGGAAACTGAAATCGTCGAATCGCCCGCCATCGATGAGACCGCAACGATCAAGCCAAACAAGCGAGACTGGAAATGGCTGTTTTAATTTACAGCCGATTCAACTCATTTACCATACACATCTATTATGACCATAGCGACCAACCACTCCGCCTTGAACGCGTCTCCACTCGCGAGCATCGATCCTGAAATCTACGCCGCTATCGCTGCTGAGCGAAAGCGCCAAGAGAGCCATATCGAGCTCATCGCATCGGAGAACTTCACCTACCCGTCCGTGATGGAAGCGCAAGGTGGCGTGCTGACCAACAAATACGCCGAGGGCTACCCCGGCAAACGCTACTACGGCGGCTGCGAACACGTCGACGTCGTTGAAGAGCTCGCGATTGAACGCGCCAAAGTACTCTTTGGCGCTGACCACGCCAACGTGCAGCCACACTCAGGCAGCCAGGCAAATGCCGCGGTATACCTATCCGTGTTGCGCCCAGGGGACAAGATTCTCACGATGAATCTCTCCGACGGCGGCCACCTCACACATGGGCACCCAATGAATTTCAGTGGCATTTACCAAGATGTCGTGAATTACGGCGTCGACGTCGAAAATGGCCTAATCGATTATGATGCGATCGCCGAAACTGCACGCGCCGAGAAGCCGAAAATGATCACAGTGGGCGCATCTGCCTACTCCCGCATCATCGACTTTGGACGTATGGGCGAAATCGCCCGCGAAGTAGGCGCCTACCTGATGGCCGACATCGCGCACATCGCTGGTCTTGTCGCAGCAGGGGTTCACCCCTCTCCAGTGGCACATGCTGACTTTGTCACGACCACCACGCACAAGACCCTGCGCGGCCCACGTGGCGGTCTGATTCTGTGTAAAGCAGAACACGCCAAAAAGATCGACACGGCAGTCTTCCCCGGCACGCAAGGCGGCCCATTGATGCATGTCATCGCAGCCAAAGCAGTGTGCTTCAAGGAAGCGACAACCGACAGCTTCAAGGCCTATCAAGCACAGGTCGCCGCCAATGCCAAAGCACTCGCGAATGCATTGATCGAGCGCGGCCACCACATTATTAGCGGTGGCACCGACAATCACCTGATGATGATCGACCTGCGCAAAAAAGATCCTGAACTCACGGGTAAAGTCGCACAGATCGCTCTGGACGCAGCCAACATCACCGCCAACAAAAACACCGTCCCCGGCGAAACGCGCAGCCCCTTCCAAACTAGCGGCATCCGTCTGGGCACCCCAGCAGTGACCAGCCGCGGTATGGTCGAGGCCGACATGCTCCGAATCGCTGAAGCAGTTGATCTAGTCCTCAGCGCAGCGACCGACGAAAGCGTCATCGCCCAAGCACGCGCAATCGCTGAAGACCTTAGTGCGAAATACCCGCTGCCGTACCCGGCGTAGCTCCGCCCAGTATCGCGCCCTTTTTGCAACGGAGTCCACCATCGCGCGGGCTCCGTTTTTTTGGCATCTACGTTTAACGAATATTTGATGCCGATCGCCCATATAACCTCTGAACTCAGACAATAATTCAAAGGGTGAAACGCGGCGCACCTCGCCTACATTAAAAATAAGCCTGTCTCAAAAAGAATTGGACATACATGCGTTCACCTTCCATTTTGAATAAATCAGAAGTGCGACGCTATTGTCGCTACTTCAGATACCCCCTTCGATTTTATTATAATTATGACTAAAAACAAATCCCCACGTTCAGGCTTCACCTTGATTGAGCTCCTAACTGTTATTGCGATTATCGGCATCCTTGCCGCGATCCTTATTCCTGCGGTTGGCAAAGTCCGTGAAGTGGCGAACAAGACTAAATCTGCGTCCAACATTCGCTCCATCGCGGTGTCCTATGCCACCTATTCCACTTCTGGTGGCCGCGTGCGCACACTCAACGCAGCTAAGCTCACTGCAGCTGGATTCTCCGACAACATTTATGGCGTCGGTTCTTTCCTCGCCAAGCAAGTCGATCTGACCGACGCATCGATCTGGATTATTGGCTCTGACCCAGCTGTCGCAGACTACAGCGACGTACTTCCAGCAGTCGTCGGTTTTCGTAATAATGAGAATGTCTATGAAGATTCCCCAGACTGGAAGGAGGAAGTGCCGATTGGTTACGACTTTGCCATCGGCATCAGTGGTAACGCACCCACATCGACCACGCCTCTCACATGGACCCGCGGAATGAATGCAGGATCTGGCACATGGGGTAAGGATACTCCTTGGGGACTCGGCGGACACATCGCCTTCCTTGACGGCCACGTTCAATTCTACACTGAATTGGGTGAAGAAGATGGACAACTAGTCAATCCAACAAATGGCCAGCAAACGACCGCCATGGATGATCTTTACTCTCAAGATCAAATTAAGAAAGCGCCGACTTATAGCCCAGGTGGCTAAGCCGACCCTTAGTTACATTTTCTAGAATAAACCCAGACTCATTTGAGTCTGGGTTTTTCTTTGGCCGTCCGCTACTTTTACAGTATCAGCCAAACTATAAATCCAATCGCATCAGCAACTACCATAAGCGCACACAGAGGCCCAAGGAGCTCACCTTCCAAAAAATCAAGCCACTCACCCACCTCATTACCCGGGCTTTGTTTTTCTTTGTTTATCTTTGAAATTTTGGGATTGTTTAACGCCGCGCTGACCTTTTAGTTAAAACGCATAATGTCCGATCCGATTTTCATTCTTGGCCACAAAAATCCCGACGCTGACGCGATTTGCTCAGCAATCGCGTACGAAGCCTACAAGCACGCCATCGGTGAAACCGAATATATCGCGGCTCGTTGCGGCAACTCGAATGCGCGAATCGACGCCATCTTAGAGCGCTTCAACCTGCCCCTGCCGCGTTTCATCGGCGATGTCACGCCGCGCCTGGGAAACATCATGCGCTCGGAAGTGCGCTCGGTCAGCAAAGACAGCACCTGTGCCGAGGCACTCGAGTTAATCGATAAATATGACGTGCGCGCCCTGCCCGTGGTCGACCAAGCGGGCCATCTCGAAGGCCTGATCTCAATTTTTCAACTAGGCGAGTTTTTCATCCCGAAGCCGAACGAGCCCCGCAAGATGCGCCGCGTTCATACCAGTATTAGTGCAATTGTACGCTCGCTCAACGCCACCGTACTGCACCAGCACAACTCCGAAAAAGTCGAAGAGCTATTCGTCCGCGTGGGAGCGATGGACATAAGATCTTTTGACAATAATCACAAAGAGCAAGGTACGAACGCTAATACGAGCGTCATCGTGGTCGGCGACCGCTGGGACATCCAAGAACGCTGCCTACAACTCGGCGTTCGCCTGCTCGTCATCACTGGAGGCCTGGCAGTCGACGCAGATATGATCGAGCGCGCCAAGGAGCGCAACGTCTCCCTCATTGTCAGCCCGTACGACTCCGCCTCCACCTCTTGGATCGTTCGCACCGCGACCCACATCGACTCTCTAATCCATACTGACGTGAAATGCTTCAGCGCGGAGGATCGGATCGAATCCGTCAAGCGCCGCATCGCCAACGTCAACGACCCCCTCTACATGGTCACTGATGAGAACAAAGGATTACTCGGCGTGTTTGCCAAGAGCGACATCCTACGCCCCAGTCACACACGCATTGCATTGGTCGATCACAATGAGCTTGGACAAGCCGTCAACGGTGCAGATCAGGTACAGATTACAGAGATTCTCGATCACCACCGCCTCGGCAACATACCGACGGACCAACCTATTTTGTTCATCAATCGCCCCGTCGGCTCGACCTGCTCAATCGTTGCCGATCTATTTCGCGCACAGTCACTCACGCCGACGCCCAGTATCGCTGGCATAATGATGGCAGGCATCATTTCAGACACACTACTACTGCACAGCCCAACGACCACGCCCCTCGAAGGTGAGTTGCTAGATTGGCTCGCTCCGATCGCAGCCGTTGCAGCTAAGGATCTGGCTGAACTCATTTTCTCATCCGGCTCGGTGATCATTAACCACACGCCTGAAGAAGTGGTCTGTTCCGACTGCAAAAGCTACACGGACGGAGCAATCTCCTATTCGGTCTCTCAAATCGAAGAGCTCGGCTTCGACAATTTCTGGAAGCATGAAGATGCCTTGGATCAAGCACTCGAGGCTTACCGCGCACAGAAAAAACTACTGTTTAGTTTCCTGCTAGTCACCGACATCAACACCCAGGACTCCTTACTCGTGGTGTCAGGCAATGACGAACTGAAGAGCCAGATCAACTACCCACAAAACGGGCAGAACAACATCTACGAACTCTCAGGTATCGTGAGCCGTAAAAAACAGCTCATCCCCTACATCTCAACGCTCCTGAAGACGATGGGCGTCGTCGTTGATTAAATAGACCCACTCACAATCGTCTGTGTGTAGCTTGGCGAGGACCGATTGGATGAAATCATGGCCCTATTAATTAGCGTTACTGACGCTCTGAGATCTGACGCTGTATCTCCACTCTTTCTAGCATCAGATCTTGCATCTTACGCTCAATCGTTCGGCGTTCTACTTTGCTCATACTCACCTCATGTTCGGCAGAATATCGCACCAACTCTTCCTCAATATTACGAATGACTTGCTGTAACTGCTGAATGTGTAGGTCACCTAAACTCATCTCGCCCTTGGCCATATATTCGTGCGAATTCTTAATTCCTAAGTTAGGATATTTACTGACTAATTCCTTTGATTTAGCCCCAAGGGAAGCGATCGCATATACAAACTCTTGTCCATCGCTACGGGCAAACTGGATGTGCTTTGCACTTCTACCCAGCAATGTGACCATTACCTCACGACCATCGGCACTCTGAATCTCGATACGGTCTGGATACGTAAATATAGATATAGTACTTTGGCCTCCCACCACGGGTAAAAATGAATCCTCGGCTATGCTATTCTGGTATAGAATCGAGCCCAAGTACCCTGCGATACCTAAAAAAATAATGCTCATTAGCAAACTGCGCATTACACGTTTATGCGTAGTTCAGTTAATTTGAAAAGCTTAAAACGCTATCAAGCAGCCACGAGGTAGCAGCAGGAAACTAGAGTATATATAGACCTGCAGCTGTCGCGCGTTAGGGTGGATCCTTGCTCCATTGCCAACGCTTGATCCTTTTATCTAAAATGTACGATATTTTGCTGCGCCTTAAAAGTTGCCCATGAATTAAGGATTCATATTTTAACGACACGTAACGTTATAATAACTAATAGTGTTTTATCATGGTCGATTGTAAACTGCTCGAAAAAACTGGTCGTGTTGGTTGCTCGAATCAGCGCGTAAGGCTCTGCGCGCCTTGCACCGCAAAAACGGATCCCTAGGTAGGTGTGCGGCAACAGATATTAATCAAGTTATTTTCAATCAATAACTTAAAACCCATAAGCGAATAAATTCCATCGTCGAGATGAACAAATCTGGGCAAGCAACCATCTATAGTGACAAAATGACACGCTTGATTACAATGAATGGCTCTCGACAAGGTCAGCTTAGCTCACCAGTGATTTAAGGACTATGCAGCGCCTAAAACAAACCGCAGCCGCCTATTTAAGTGCCACACTCATCGTGGCTGCTAGTTGCCAGCTATCCGCTTTTGAACAAGGCACCTATTTCATTTATCAGGTGGTCGGGCAAAGTGACACGCCAGCCATCGGCCAGCGTCTCACAGCGAACAGCCAACTGTTCGTCCAACTAGAATCAACATCGCCGGAACGTACGGCCGTAGTCGCCGAACTCTCAGAATTCGAGATAGACTACAACTACTTAGGCACGACTATCCACTCCGGCCTTGAATCAACCCAGCCAACAAGCACTGGGCCGCCACCCTCAAGCAACGCATCGCCATTTGATACAGGCACTCAGGAGGCGATTTCCCTCTTTGGGAATTAATCGCTAATAAAAAAAACTTGCGCATTAAAATCGGCTAGAGTCGGCTCTCGGTACCGCCCGTAGGCAAATCAATCCACAGGCAATCTGGCCCCACACGGAAGTCTCCCCTCACAGTTGACTGAAGTCCGATGCTCACAGGCAGACTAACGGACTAAGCCCCTCGCTGGGCTACAACCAGAGCTCGGGCCGCTGCTGACGACAGCCAAAAAACTACGCCTTGTTGACCTTCACCGCTCGCTTTCGGTTCGGGTAAAGCGTCCGACATATTGGACAGATGGTGCCATCACAGCCGCGCGCCGAGCAATACTCACGACCATAATAAATAATCTGCAAATGCATGGCATTCCAACTCGCCTCCGGGAACAGTCGCTTCAGATCACGTTCGGTCTGCACCACACTCTTGCCATCTGTTAAGCCCCAGCGCTGCGCCAGGCGATGAATATGTGTGTCGACGGCGAACGCTGGCACGCCGAACGCTTGGGACATGACCACCGAAGCGGTT
>CAZIMR010000037.1:0-8037 GCA_964540215.1 uncultured Puniceicoccaceae bacterium | reverse complement strand
GAGCGCAGCGCCCGACGTCTTGGCGCCCTACTGATGCGAATCACCGCTTGGGCCGCGATCTTCGCGCTGGTGCTCGTCAGCATTGAGGTGCTGCTGCTCGCAAGCCAAGCTTGGCTCAGTACACTTGATAAACAAATCGAAAGCCAGCGCACTGCCGTTTTGACGATCGAAGACAAGCAGGCGCTGATGGTTAAATTAGAGCAAGTCTCCAAAAATGAGCTACGCCCGATCGCCCTCCTTGAGGCGGCTAACGATATTCGCCTCAAACTGAAACTCGGCATCGAATACGATAGCATCGTAGTTGAAGGTGAAAACTACATCACCATCGAAGGCAAGGCGACCAGTATTAACGCGCTCAACACCTACACCGACAGGCTAAAGCAATCTGGTCAATTTGAGCTAATTACCGCGCCAGAATCCATTACCCGCGCAGGCAAGACCACGTTCACCGTCACCCTCGGCTATACTCATATTGAGGCAACCAGCCCAGCAGCGGTTCCTGCAGAGGCCGCAGTAGAGGCCGCAGTAGAGGCCCCTGAAGTAATTAAGGCACGCGTTACTGCAGTAGCCCCAATGGAGGCCAAAATCTAATGCACCACCTCCTCCAACAAGCTCAACGATTGTTTATGCGAATGTCTGTGCGCGAGCAAACGCTCAGCCTACTCTTCGTCCTCGTCATGCTGTTTATTTGGACGGGGAGCCTGCTGAATCGCAGTTCGGCGTGGAACGACAACCGTAAACAAGCTCAGGCGGATTTACAGAACCAACAGCAATGGCTCGACCGCAGTGAACAATTCACCGTGGGTCTCGCCAATGCACTTGAGCGAGTGGACCCTGAGAAGACTTATGCAGGATCTCAACTTTCGGGCCGTATTGACCATATTTTGCGCCGAGTCGCACTGTCTGGTTCGGCAGACATAGATCCCGTACAAACCCGCGAGGGCGAGATTTTCAATGATCATAATCTCCGTATCCGACTGAGCCGGATATCTATTGCGCAATTGGTCCAACTCAACAAACTACTCAGTCAAGAAACTCCCTATATCAACCTTCAGAGTGTCCGCGTGACTAAAAATCGACGTAATCCCGAAGAACTGGATGTCCGCTTTAAAATCAACTCTTTCGACCTGAAGAACCAATAAGCCGTATTCGTTCCGCACGCTTTTAATAATGACATCCATTATCTGTAAATCCTACCTCTTGATCTGCCTACTGCTGTCCTTCGTCAGCACCAGTCACGCACAGCAAGCGGCCACACCGCCAATCGCGCCGATCGTGCCACTTGAGCCACGGGTGGAGAATCCGGATGAAATAATTGGTCTGATCGTGCTCAGCGATGAAACTGCGCTACAAGTGCTCGACATGCTGGAGAAGATGACTGGTAAGATCATCTTGCGCCGCCAAGATATTGCCGCGGTAAAAATCAATTTTAATTCCCGCGGCGAACTCTCCAAAGGTGAGGCGGTACTCGCCCTTGAAAGTTTACTCAGCCTCAACTCAATCATGCTCACCGATATGGGCGGTCGCTTCATGAAGGCCGTGCCCGCCACCAGTGTGAACAGTCATGTGCCCGAGATGATTGTCGGCAGCACGCTGGGTTTATCCGCAAGTCAACAAATCTACGCTAAACTGTTTAAGTTCGATTACTTACAGGCCGAAACCACCAGTGGCACCACCGTCACTCCGCTCCTGTCGCAAAACTCCAGCGTCATTATCTTTCCCAAATCAAATGCAATGCTGATCACCGATGCACTGATCAACCTGCAACGCATCGAGCGTATTATCGACGCAATGGATAAGCCGCAGGAAATTCGCGAAGAGATCCAGTTCATCAAGCTGGATTACATCCAAGCTGCAGAGATGCAGCAACGCATCGAAAACTTAATTTCAGGCCCACTAAAAAATTACCTAGAAGGCACTACTAGCGTGACTGCCGACGAGCGTACCAACCAACTGATTTTAATCACCCACCCTGGCAATTTAGAAGTGATCATGAATGTGATTGAAAACGTCGATGTCGATGCCGCACCGCTCACTAGCAGCGAGGTGTTTCCGCTGCGTCAGGCTAAAGCCGAAGAAGTTGTGCCCATTATTGAAGAGATTATCTCAGGCCAAAAAGAAGGCCGCGAAGAAGATGCCAAGACAGAGATCAAAGATAACAACAACTCCAATAAGAGTAACCAGCAGCCGATCCCTCAGCCTGCAGCCCAAGTCGCCACCCAAACGACAACGACTAGCAGCTCCAGCAATAGTTCACTGCAATTTTCAAACTTTGTCGGACTTTCTGCGGATGAGCGTACCAATTCGATTGTGGCTTACGGTACATATAATGATCTCAAGACTCTGAAGGACCTGATAGAGAAGATCGACATTCCCTTGCCGCAGGTGCTGATCGAAGCGGTGATTACGCAAGTGACGATGAATGAAACAGAAACCAGCGGACTGAATGCGCTCAGCTTTGTTTATAATAATGTGACTCGATCATTCACTAATATAGGCATTGGCACTGCTGACGGAATTACCATATCCAGTGGGGTCATCAACTTGGATAATCCGGCTGACTTTTCGCTCAACTCAGCAATTGTCCCAACTAATTCAGATGGCGATACGAAAGTCCTCTCCGCCCCACGTATCATTGTTAGTCATAATGAAGAAGGTCTAATCAACGTCAGTGAATCGCGACCAATCGTCACCTCCTCCACCTCTTTCAGTAATAGCGACAACAACACGCGAAGTAACGTTGAGTATCGTGACATTGGCATACAGCTCAAGGTTACACCTTTGATCGGAGCTGACGGCACAGTGCAGATGGTCATCGAACAAACTATCGAAGATGTCATCCGAGACGTAACCATAGATGGCAATCCACAACCTGTGATCGGCAAACGAGAAGCCACATCCACAATTAGCGTTAAGGACGGTCAAATAGTTATCCTTGGTGGTCTCCAAGAGAATTCCCAGTCTGGGAGCGACAACTACTTTCCGATTATTGGCAAGTTACCAGTGATTCGCAGTATTTTTGGGGTCAAATCCGATGAATACAAAAAGACCGAGATCATTATATTTATACGCCCTACAGTTCTAGCAAATCCATCCGAGGCAGATGCACTTGCTCAGACCTACGTCAAAGATGCCCTCGAAACGAATGCACTCACACAGTACATCGAATCTGGATCGACGGGTAACATCTATTTAGAAGATAGCGCCCTACATGATAAAATTGAATCCCGCAAGGAAGAGTCAACCTCTGGTGAATCCACAGAATCGAACTCCCGCTCCACTAGACGAGTAGGCACGACCAGCCGCTAAGCACTACATCGTATTTAATGACAATGTACACACTCGACATGTATAAACAGAGCTTACTGATTATTGGATTCTGTCTATTCGTGCATTCTGGCATGAACGCCAGCAGCTCACAGCTCGAGTCCAATAGCCCGTTCTTACCTACCGGCTATAATACCAATAAATCTGAGGCACCGACACCACCTCCACGGGTCAATGGCCCGCTCTCACGCGAAATTGAATTCCGCGGCATCGTGCAGATGAATGGAATCTACGAGTTCAGCCTATTTAACAAAAAGCTGAATCGCGGCTATTGGATTGCAGAAAACGGCTTGGAAAGTGGCATTAGCGTGCGCAACTTCGACCTCAATAGCATGCGAATTACAGTCACGCAGAATGGCCGCACCGAACAACTCACTTTAATGTCTGCGACCGACAGTCCCTTGCCAGTTGCGACCTCAACGGTCGCAAAGCCCACCAAGCTTCTCAATGCCCCGCCTATCTCGGACGCCACTATGAAGAAGCCTACCAGCAGTCGCGTAATCCCACGCAGACGTGTCATTCTTCCTAAAAAGTAGCATTATAGCGCAGCCGAACGCATGCAATCATGCGCCACAGTGTAGGATCTTGGTGGTCCCAATATCTAATCCGCAATCGCCGTCACAATCACACTGGCATGTATACCGAGCCCACGACCGACATCGTTGAGCTGCTCACCAGTTGTCGCAGTGATGCACACATCGGCGAATTCAAGGCCCAGTAGGGCTGCCACGGACGCTCGCAGCACCGCCACCTTCGGATCAATTTTCGGGCGCAGGCACTCCAACACAATCGATACATGTGTGAGTCGCCAATCACCAAGGCTTTCGAGTGCCACCGCCAAATAGGCTTTACTGTCAGTGATGCCATCACGGCACAGTTGGTCTGCCACAGCACCAATAACAGTCACACCTGTGACACCACTGATGGCATCAGTCAATGCATGTAAGATGACGTCCGCATCGCTGTTACCAGCCATGCCGGGTGCATCATCAAAGACGAGTCCGCCGAGTATCAACGGCTGATCGGAATCGCCTTCTACAAAGCGGTGACTATCCAGGCCAAGTCCTGTTTTTACCTTCACAGCTTACAGCTCTGGAAAGAAACGTGCCTTTTCAGCTGCAGCCGACTCAGGGCTGTCTGATGCATGCACCACGTTGCGCATCATGTCGGTGCCTAAATCGCCACGAATCGTGCCCTTCGGCGCCTCCTTGGAATTGGTCGGCCCGAGTAGTTGACGCACCTGCGCGATGACATCCTCACCACTTAGGAGTATTGGCATCACTGAACGCGAGCTCATGAATGCTTCAATTTCAGGAAAGAATGGCAAATCCGCCACGTGCGCATAGTGCTCACGTAGAATCGGGCCGTCTAGCTGAGTGACCTTAGAAGCGACGATTGCAAAACCAGCATTTTCGAAGCGCGTAATGACCTCGCCTGCAATACCTTTTTCCATGCAGTCGGGTTTGAGAATGATAAGTGTTTCTTCCATAAGTCTTTTGTTAAAAACGTCATGCAATGTCGCAGCAGATCGGCGATTACAAGTCTAAAGCGTCAGCGAGCATCATTGCTCCGCTTGAACTGAATTCTTCAAGCTACCGATACCAGTAATTTCTACGACCACCTCGTCACCAGGATTCAGAAAGCGCGGCGGCTCATCTGCCATTCCGACGCCAGAGGGCGTACCCGTTAAAATAACCGTCCCAGCCTGTAGAGTCGTACTGCCGCTTAGGAACGCGATAATTTCGGCAACACTGAAAATCATATCTCCAGTGTATGATTCTTGCCGGATTTGGCCATTTAGAATCGTCCGAATTGGTAAAATTTGTGGATTTGGAATGCGCTCGGCAGTTACCAAAATAGGCCCGAGTGGACAAAAGGTATCAAAGCTCTTTGCTTTTACCCATTGCCCGCCGCCATGAAACTTTTGCCAATCGCGCGCACTGACATCGTTGCCGCAGGTATAACCGAGCACGTAATCGAGTGCATCCGCAACGGATACATTTTTACAATCACGCCCGATCACCACCGCGAGCTCACATTCATAGTCCACTTGGTCGCTGTGCAAGTGGCGCGGTAGAATAATCGGACAGTTTGGGTGCTGTACTGCAGTCGGACTTTTCATAAAGACCACAGGATGCTCTGGCAATTTGACTCCCACCTCAGCGGCATGTTCGCGGTAATTTAGACCGATGCCATAAATAGCGGTTGGCACCACCGGAGCTAAACGACGCACTGGCTGGAGTAAAACATCCGATTGCCTAAAATCGCCGTACAAGTGGCCATCCAAGCGAAACACTTGATTACCAACCTCACAGCCATAGCAAATTTCACCTTCCACAGTTTCGACTCGAACAATCTCCATAAACCGCACTGTTAGGAAATTCACATTATCTTCAAATTTATTCGTCAGCGAAGTCCTAAGGATTGAGGGCGAATCGCGCTCATTTACATCAACGTAGGCGAGTCGCCCACGCTCCGATCCCTATCGATAGTGTAAAAAAACAAAAGCCCAAGTCCAGTGAAGGAGATGGGCTTTTTGCTTCTCATGGTAGGCGCGGAGGGACTCGAACCCACGACTTCCACCATGTCATGGTGGCACTCTAACCAACTGAGTTACGCGCCCTCACCTGAGAAGATGGGCAATAAGTAAGGCGTCTCGACCAATGTCAAGACGCCTTTAAAACTATTCGTTTATTCTCTAAAACCGAGCTCAGTAATTAACCTGGGTAGGTCTCCCATTTTGAGTCAGACTGACTCGCCGCTCACTTAAGCTTATCATCACGTTAAAAAGTGTAGATATTTTTTTAATATTTCTCGTTGCCCTTTCCGCTTTGCCGTTCACATTTTCGTTTTCGGAGCTAGGCACCACATATGATTGTGTGCCAGCCAGACATCACATGAGCACTAGCCTTACCTGGAACCGAAAAGACCTGATCGGCATCGAACCTCTCTCACGAGCGGAAGTTGAAACGATCTTCACTGCAGCCTCGGCGTTTAAACGTGCGATGGAGGCCGACGATAAGAAGCAGCCTTATCTCGATGGCTGCACGATCGTAAACTTATTCCTCGAGCCGAGCACACGCACACGTTTGGCATTCGAAGTAGCCGCAAGTCGTCTCGGCGCTGATATCATTACCATGACTGGCAATGCCAGCAGCTTGACTAAGGGTGAGACGCTGCGCGACACCGCACAAAATATTGCAGCCTTAAAGGCGGATATGATCATCATGCGCCACCCAGCCTCTGGCGCTCCAAATTATTTGAGCAAAGTGGTCGACATCCCGGTGATTAACGCAGGAGATGGATCGCACTCCCACCCGACTCAGGCGCTACTCGATTCTTTTACACTGCTCGAAAAATTCGGCAGTCTGGACGGCAAAAAAATAACTATTTTAGGCGATATACTTTTTAGTCGAGTCGCGCGCTCCAATATCATTTGCCTACAAAAACTCGGCGCTCAGGTCACCATTGCAGGGCCCAGCACCTTAGTCCCCAAAGCCTTCGAAGCAATGGGTGTTAGGGTTTGCCATGATTTACGCGAAGCCTTGGAGGATGCTGATGCTGTGATGTTGCTACGTATTCAGCACGAGCGCCAAAGTTCGACACATTTCCCTTCGCTCGGCGAATATACCAGTATGTTTGGGCTCAACAAGGAACGCTTTAAATGGCTCAAACCAGATGCGATTATCATGCACCCCGGACCGATTAACCGCGGGGTCGAAATCGACTCCGAAGTCGCCGATTCGGAGCAATCCGTCATCTTGCAACAAGTCACCAACGGCATCGTGGTGCGCATGGCCGTCCTGCACCTCTGTCGTTGCGCCTATAAAAATCAGCCCATCGAACTCCCTGCTTAACCCGCACTAGTTGACTGCTCCATCTTAATATAACTCCATATGCCTAACATACTTTGGATAACTGGCGGTCGAGTGATCGACCCAGCAAACAATCGCGATGCGATCGGCGACATCTGCGTCATCGACGGCAAGATCTCGGCTACGCTTAGCAAAGATCAACAGCGCATAGCACACAAGATTGATGCTACGGGACTCGTAGTCGCACCGGGATTGGTTGATATACACGTTCATTTCCGCGATCCGGGGCAAACACACAAAGAAACCATCCGCACTGGAACCGAGGCGGCCGCAGCTGGGGGCTTCACCTCCGTCATTTGCATGCCGAATACGAGTCCTGTCTGTGACAATGCTGGCACCATCCAGCGCATTATGGATAAGGTCGCGCGCGAGGCCGTGGTGAACGTCTACCCGACTGGTTGCCTCACTCTAGAAATGGAAGGTAAACGCCTCGCTCCGACGGGCCAATTGAAAACTGCCGGAGTCGTCGCGATGACAGATAATGGCAAGTGCGTGCAGAGTCATGAGATCATGCGCCGCGCAGTCGAATACGCAAAGATGTTTAATCTCACGATTATGGATCACTGCCAAGACGATACGCAAACCGAAGGCGCAGTGATAAATGAAGGCGAGTGGTCACTCCGACTCGGCCTGCGCGGCTGGCCCAAGTTTGCTGAGGACATAATGGTCGCCCGTAACGTGTTACTCGCAGAATTGACCGGCGCCCATATCCATATGCAACACGTCAGTTCGGCGAATTCGATCGACATTATTCGTCGTGCCAAAGAGCGCAACATATCCGTCAGCGCTGAAGCATGCCCACACCACTTCGAGTTCACCGATGCAGACCTCAAAG
>CAZIMR010000036.1:0-8062 GCA_964540215.1 uncultured Puniceicoccaceae bacterium | reverse complement strand
TCCCAAGCTCGTGTAAATACATACATACGTGCAACTTTTCGTCATCAACGAGCGGATTAAATAGCTGAAAGCTAAGGTAGGTGTCATGTCTTTTGGGTTTTGGTTAGATTAAGCGTCAGTTGAATTTCGACCAAGGATTGTCCCATTAACTTAGCCGCGATCTATCGAGCTTTAAATGGGAGGCATTAGTGTATGTGCATAAAATTGCATTTCAAGTATAATTAAATTAACGGCCGGTGGAATTAAGCGACTGTCTCAGTCAATTATATTACTTGGTTCAGGTTTTGCCGAGCGTGGATTTAGCGGATTTGGGCTCTATTGTATGATCCTCAAATTTGAGAACTTTTTTCTTGGGGGAGCACCAAAAATAGACATACAAGACGAGGTGGCGGAGATGACGTCTTCACTTACCAATGATAAAGTACGATTAAAGAATGTTTACCGTACGCGCCGTAGGACTTGATGCCTGACTTTCTGGCAGTTCTTTTCTCTGAGTGTGACGAGTTGATTTTTTTAATCGTTCTGCTTTAGCTAAAAGCTCCCGTAGTTCAATGGATAGAACAACTGTTTCCTAAATAGTCGATCTGGGTTCGATTCCCAGCGGGAATACCAAGCGTAGCGTAACAGGGCATTTTCAGAAATCCAAAATAGTCCTGACACATCTATATTGGAATCTTCGATGTGAAACTGAGTTTACCCTTTCCAATATTAAGAAAATGACCTTCTGTGTGGAGTCTAATGCCGAATCCTTCACAGCGAAAAGAACGCGTAATCCTACTCATGATGTTAGGAGTGCTATTAGCATTGATCGTATTTTTTAGCAGCCTCATGATTCAGACTTATCGAGAGTATAAGAACTTCAGAGTTCGAGAACTCAGAATTGAGGCCAAGCTCACTCAAGCCCGAAAAGAGTTTGTGCAAAAGGAGATGTATTTGGCGCGATTACTGGAAGACCCCGAATTTTTGGAGCGGGTGGTGCGCGAGCGCTTGGGATATGCCCGTCCCGATGAATTACTGTTTCGTTTTTCGGATGAGCCTTAAATAGGCACCGTGGAGTCGGCCTCATCGGCTTGAACTTAGATTTTACTCTATAAGTATATCGAGGTTTGCATTTTGACTGTAGCTCCTTAGCAAATTCGGCATCGCTTATGATTCATACCGAAACGACTAAATCTCTTATACAAGCATTCGAGCAGGCAGGCCAAGGGCAGGTCTTTCGCTATTTTGACGAACTGGATGCTAGCGGACAGGTTCAATTACTAGCGCAAGCAGCGACGATTGACCTCGCGGAAGTCGATGCATTGCTCGCTGAGCACATTAACGGCGAGCATTCGAGTTCGGTCAACCTAGATGGTTTGACGCCAGCGCCTTACACGGCGCTGCCTGCGAATGGAGGTGACCAAGGGCAGTGGGATGCCGCGGTTGAGGCGGGTTCGGCTGCGATTGCCGCAGGCCGAGTGGCGGCTTTTACAGTGGCTGGCGGTCAGGGCACGCGCCTCGGCTATGACGGGCCAAAGGGCACATACCCGGTGACGCCGGTGTCACAGAAAACTCTGTTTCAGGTGTTTGCGGAGAAGATTGCGCGTTCAGGCGAGCGTTTCGGTGTGACGATTCCTTGGTTCATTCTTACCAGCGAAATCAATAACGATGCCACCGTAGCGGCCTTTAAGGAGTCCGATTTTTTTGGAATCAACGCAGATTCGGTTCATTTCATCGTGCAGGGACTAGTCCCAGCGGTTGATTATGACGGCAAGATCCTGCTCGCTGAGAAATCCAAGATCGCGATGACGCCAGATGGGCATGGTGGTTCACTGCGTGCATTGGTGCGTAGTGGTGCGGTTGCGAAGATGGAGGAGCTGGGCGTCGATTGCGTGAGTTATTTCCAAGTAGATAATCCAATTATTCAATGTATCGATCCGGCCTTCATTGGTTTTCACGTGCTCGGGCAGTCGGAACTTTCCAGTAAGATGGTGCCGAAAGCCTATGCGCTCGAAAAAGTTGGTCACTTTTGTATGCAAGATGGCGCCGCTCTGGTGGTGGAATATAGCGACATGCCCGATGCGATGCAGGAGCAGACCAATGTTGATGGCTCGATCCGTTTCAATGGCGGCAGTGTCGCGATTCATATTTTCGACCGTGCATTCATCGCGCGAGCCGGCAGCACCACATCGGATCTGAAGCTGCCGTTCCACCGCGCGGACAAGAAAATCCCGTATGTTGGTGCGGATGGTGTAATCGTCACTCCAGAGGCTGCGAATGGCGTGAAGTTTGAAATGTTCGTGTTCGACGCGCTGCCGTTGGCAAAGAATCCAGTCATCATCGAAGCGGCTCGTGAGGATGATTTTAGTCCAGTGAAGAATGCCGAAGGGGTAGACTCGCCGAAATCTTGTAAGCGAGATCAACTGCGCCTGTTTGTGCGTTGGCTGCGAGCAGCGGGCGAAGTAATCGAGACAGATGAGACCGGCGTGCCGAGCACCTGGTTTGAGATCTGCCACTTGTTTGCCGCGGATGAAGCTGACTTTGTCGCGCAATGGGCCGCGCTCGAAAATAGGCCTGCAATCGTCGAAGGTCTAATCATCGAGTAATTCATTATTTATTTTAGCAATCATTTATATTATCATCGAAATACAATGAGCATTATTGAAAAAATCGAAGCTGCCGGAGCCGCTGGTTCTTTACTTGGAAGCACAGTCGTCAATCTGAAGCAGTGGGCGAGTGCCGATTTCCTGCCTGACTGGGCTGGAGCGAGTATCCTTGAGCTAGTCGAAAACAGCGAGTGGGACGAGTTGAACGACCGTTTCTATCAAAACTTAGCATTTGGCACGGGCGGTATTCGAGGTCGCACGATTGGTCGTGTGCCAGCTGCCGCTGAAACTGGCACGCCGTCCGAGAAGGGCTCTCCCGAGCATGCTGCGGTGGGTTCGAATGTACTCAACGATTTTAATCTCGTGCGCGCGACGATCGGCCTTTTTCGCTATACTAAACAGTATCTCAAAGAGTCTGGCAGCTACGATTTACCACGCTTCGTGATTGCGCATGATGTGCGCCATTTTTCACGTCATTTCTGTGAGCTTGCGGCATCGACATGGTGCAAGCTGGGTGGGCAAGCATTGATTTTTGAAGGGCCACGTTCCACGCCACAGCTGAGCTTCGCGGTGCGTCAGAACAAGGCGACTTGTGGGGCTGTCATTACAGCTAGCCACAATCCTTCGCATGACAACGGCTTCAAGGTCTATTTTGATGATGGCGCACAAGTGGTGTCGCCGCATGCCGAAGGCATTGTGGACTTGGTCAACTTGGTGGAATTGTCCGAGGTGCCTACATTCCTGGATATCGACCTTGCCCCAGTCATCTCGCTTGGTGCCAAAGATGATGCGGCCTACCAAGAGGTGCTTAAAGAGATGGTGATTGATTCTGAAGTGATGGAGAAACAGGCACCTCGAATTGTATTCTCGCCTATTCATGGCACAGGCGCGATCAGCTCGGTGCCTGCGTTGAAAGAGCTCGGAGTCGAAGTGATCGAAGTGCCTGAGCAAATGGTGCAAGATCCACGCTTTCCGACGGTTAAATCTCCCAACCCTGAAAATGCCGAAGCGCTCGCAATGGCGATTGCGAAGGCCAACGAAGTGAGGGCGGATGTGGTCGTTGCCACTGATCCAGATGCAGACCGCATGGGTGTCGCCGTGCGCGATCGTAGTGGCGAGATGGTGCTACTGACTGGCAACCAAATCGGCACAATCATGGCGGAGTATCGTATCTCGGTGCTTAAGGATGCAGAGATCATTCCTGAAGACGGCGGAGAGAACACGGTGTTGATTAAGACCTTTGTGACCAGTCCGATGCAGGAAGCTGTTGCGGATTGGCATGGCCTAAAGACCATCAACACGTTGACTGGATTTAAGTGGATTGGCGACAAACTCGCTGGCTACGAAGCGCAGATGAAGGCCCGCCTCCTCGAAGAAGAGGGTACCGCGGTGGATTACGATGCGTGCGATATCTGGACACGTGCGGATCTGCTTCTCGATTATTCGACTTATTTCGTGTTCGGTGGCGAGGAAAGCTATGGCTATTTGGCGAGCGACAAGGTGCGCGATAAAGATGCCAATGCAGCGGTAGTGATGTTCTGTGAAGTCGCTGCCTATTTAAAAGCCCAGGAAATGACCTTCCCTGAATTCCTTGATTCCTTGTATTTACAACACGGATACTACGAAGAGAAGACGGTGAACATCTACTACGAAGGCGCTGCTGGTAGTCAGAAAATTAAGAACATCCTAGAGTCTTATCGCAGCGCTGCGCCGAAGGCGTTTGGCGATGTTTCGGTGTCTGGCTTTACTGACTTTGGTAAAGACGAGATTATTGATGCCGACGGCGATAAAATCCCGGCGCAGGATTTCTATTTCCTAGAGTTGAGTAACGGCTATAGCTTTGCGGTGCGCGGCTCTGGTACCGAGCCGAAGATTAAGTTCTACGTGTTTGGCCGTAGCGACGTGCTCGACCCAGAAGACTTGATCAAGGTCAAGGCTCTGGCCGCAGTCGAAATGCAGCGAGTGCTCGACGCGATCGAGGCAGACGCACGCGTCCGTGCAGAAGGCTAGGTTGAGACGCGTTTAAGCATTCAAAAAAGCCGCACTTCAATTGGAGTGCGGCTTCTTTATTAGTAGCGACAGTCTTGTCGATTCTGCCGAACCTTAAAAGCCGTCTGTAAATACCACTTCGTCGTATTCAAGCTGGCCGCTGCGCGTATTAGCCTCTTTCAGCGCTTTACCGATTGGCAGCATCATGCCGATGATATGATGTTCAGGAAGATTGATGATTTCGGCGACTTTAACAGGGTCGAAGCCGATCATTGGGCAGGAGTCGTAGCCCATCGATTTCGCGCTGAGCATGAGGGTCTGTGCTGCGATGCCGATCGAGCGCATCGCTTCGTCGCGTTGCAGCGCTGGGTTGTCCTTGTAAAAGGGCTCAATCATCGGCACCAGCACCTCTTGAACCGCCTCTGGCGCGTGGACCCAATAGCGGCCCCCGTTTTCGTAGGAATGCAGGTCCGCGCAGAGCACGATGAGGAGTGATGCTTCACTGACTTGAGCTTGACCCCATGCTGCCGCCCGAAGCGCGGCTTTCTTCGCTTGGTCGGTGACTACCACGAAGCGCCAATTTTGGATATTAAAGGAAGTCGGTGAGAGTAATGCGAGCTCGAGCAGTTGTTGAATCTCGACTTCGGTCATTTTGTGATCGGGGTCGTAATGTTTAATCGAGCGGCGTTGGTGTATAGCGGTCGTTGTATTCATAGTCGCGACATTGATTAGTTTTCTGCTAGAATCAAGTGGCGAGCGTGGAAAGCTTGCGGGCAGTTCAAATATTGGCCTAGCTATGTAAGTTCTCGGCCTAATTGCCGTTCTTGTATAATGTCTACCACACTTCTATGGTTTCGTAACGATCTGCGCCTTGACGACAATTCTGCTTTGGCGGCGGCGATTGAGGCGGGTGCAAACGTGATACCGGTTTTTATCTGGTCGCCCGAAGAGGATTCTGGCTGGCCTCCGGGGGGCGCGTCAAAGTGGTGGCTGCACCATGCGTTACAGAGTTTGGGTGTACGCTTAGCAGAGCACGGCTCGAAGTTGATCCTTCGCCGCGGCAATAGCTTAAAAGTGCTGCAAGAGTTAGTTGCAGAGACGGGAGCGTCACAGGTGGTTTGGAATCGTCGCTATGAGGGCCCGTTGCGTGCAGTCGATATGGACGTCAAACGTACACTGCGTGAGGATGGAATTGGGGTGGAGAGTTTTAATAGTTGCCTGCTGAATGAGCCGCATACCGTCGCGGCGGGTGCCGGGCAGCCTTACAAAGTATACACACCCTATTGGAAGAAAGTTCACGCGAGGGCCGTGGAAGCGCCTGTCGAGCCAGCTTTAGGCCGATTGCAGAGCCCTGTAGCATGGCCAAGCTCTGTTTCATTGCAGGACTTATGTTTATTGCCGGAAGTGCATTGGAGCGCGGGAATGGCTGAGCGCTGGTGCGTCAGTGAAGCGGAGGCCCATCAACGATTGGCGACGTTTGTGCAGGGGCCAATTAATGACTATCATGTAAATCGCGATCGTCCAGACTTCGAAGGCACTTCAAGTCTAGCGCCTTATTTGCGCTGGGGCTTGATTGGCCCTCGGCAAATCGTCGCTACGGTGCGTGCGCAGTGCGATGAGTCTGCTGAGGGCCCGCAGGTGTATTTAAAGGAGATCTACTGGCGCGAGTTTGCTTACAACGTGTTGTATCATTTTCCGGATACGCCAAATCGTCCGTTGCGGCTCGAGTATGAGTCGTTCCCATGGGAGACCGATGCAGTGACTTTGAAGCGCTGGCAGACTGGGCAAACGGGTTATCCGATTGTGGATGCTGGGATGCGCCAATTGTGGCAAACTGGTTGGATGCATAATCGCGTGCGGATGATTGTATCTTCCTTGTTGGTAAAGCATTTGCTGCAGGATTGGCAGGATGGGGCTCGTTGGTTTTGGGATACTTTAGTGGACGCTGACCTTGCGAGTAATACACTCGGATGGCAGTGGAGTGGCGGTTGTGGTGCCGATGCGGCACCATATTTCCGTATCTTTAACCCCATCATACAGGGGCAGAAATTTGATCCGGATGGTGTGTATGTGAAGCGCTACGTACCGGAGTTGGAAAAATTGCCAACAAAGTATATACATGAACCATGGAAGGCATCAGCTGGATTACTTGAAGTGACTGGGGCGGATGTCTATCCTTCACCAATCATTGATCATCAAGCGGGGCGTGCGCGTGCGTTGGGCGCATTGGCAAAGTTTAAGGCATGAATAAGCATAAGAAAACGGTATTAGTTTCTGGCGCAACTGGCCTGCTCGGTCAGGCGTTGTGTATTGCGCTTGAGGCAAAGGGTCACTCTGTGCGACGGCTTTCGCGTGGTACGACTGCTGATGTGCAATGGGATGTGGACGCAGGCACGATCGATGCCGGTGCGATGACAGGTGTCGACGTGGTGGTGCATCTCGCTGGCGAGCCAGTTGCGCAGCGTTGGACTGATGTCACTAAGGCTCGGATACTGAAGAGCCGAATTGGCGGAGCGCAGCTATTAGTGAGCGCGTTATTAAAAGAGCCAACTCCACCAGATTATATCACCGCTTCGGGGATTAATTATTATGGGCATCAATGCGGTGTTGGCGTGACTGAGGGCTCGCCTTTGGGAGATGGATTCCTTGCCAATGTTTGTGAGCAGTGGGAAGGTGCTGCACAGCCATTAAAAGATGCTGGTGTTCGCTCAGTATCAGCACGAATCGGTATGATACTGAGCTCGCAAGGCGGTGCGCTCACAAAAATGTTACCTGCTTTTAAGTTGGGCCTCGGTGGGGTGATTGGCGCTGGTAGCCAGCACATGAGCTGGGTGAGTTTGCCAGATGCAGTACGGATATTGTTGCTGGCGGTCGAAGACACATCGATCCAAGGGCCGGTGAATGTAGTTTCTCCAGAGCCTTTGACGAATCGGGTGTTCACTCAGAGTTTAGGGACGGCGTTAAAGCGCCCTACATTTTTTCCGATGCCAACGTTAGCGGTGAAAGCCCTATTTGGGAAGATGGGAATCGAAGTGCTGTGCTCCGATGTCGGAGTGCTTCCGCAGGTGTTATTGGATCGTGGCTTCGAATGGGATTTTACGGATATAAAGAGTTGCTTCGATGCCTGTATGGCTAAGCAGTTTTAGCCCAAGGTTGATATAGATATGATTGATGTATTAGTGATTGGTGCTGGGATCTCTGGCCTTTTGTGTGCTTCCGAATTGCAACGTGCTGGCGTCTCGACGCGTGTGCTTGATAAAGGTCGTGGAGTGGGCGGACGTATGGCGACTCGTCGTCTGGGGGCTGGTTGCTTCGATCATGGGGCCCAGTTTTTTACGGTGCGTGAGCCAAGCTTTCAACGCTATGTAGATGAATGGCTAGAGGCCGGCGTGATTCAGGAATGGTTCCGCCATGCCCCCTCCGACTCGAATGCTGCTGGTTATCCACGTTATTGTGGTCGGTCTGGTATGACTGATGTGGCGAAGTAT
>CAZIMR010000035.1:2624-8073 GCA_964540215.1 uncultured Puniceicoccaceae bacterium | reverse complement strand
CATACTACAGGTGTTAAATTTGATCCGCGTGCGGCCACGTTCGGCGCTCAGAAGCAACGAGGCCAACACAGAAACATTTGGGTTATGCCCAACGACGAGCACGTCTCGCTCCAACCCTAATAATCCCTCAGCTACCGATGCCGGGTTCATCTCAGGCTCCAAACATTCCTCATTCCGGCTCTGCTCAACCCTATCCCCCCAAGCATTTAAGATAATTGCTGCGGTCTCCTTGGCGCGTCGATACGGACTACACCACAAGACAGCAGGCTGATTGATCTCCTTTGAACGCAAAAACTGCCCCAATTGCTGGGCATTCGCGCGCCCCTTCACACTTAGAATACGTTGACTATCCGGGAAGCTCGACTCCGCTTCGGCATGGCGCAAAAGATAAATATTCATACAATAAACTACTTAATTTGACGATGCCCTGTTCGCAAGAATCACTGATGATTCGAGGTAAAGTAATTTTCTGCTTCCAATCGCGCCGAATCATCGCTTTCTGGGTGCGTCCACTATTTGGGTTTCTGACAATAAGCGGCAACAATACCATCAACCTCATCATCCTTTATGAAAATTTTACTCGGCTCCGATATCGGCGGCACAAACACATGTGTCGGCTCTGTTTCTCCAGATGGCAAGGTGCTGCATAAAGAAACCTTCTCAACCAGCGATTATAGCGACGCAAATGCGTATGCGGATCGCCTGGCCGAAGCCGTGCGTGCAGTCATCTCGCAAACCGAGAGTCAACAGCCAGGCGTTCAGTTTGAATGGCTCGGGCTCGGTATCGGCGCACCCAACGGCAACCACCTTACTGGCTGCATTGAACAACCGCCTAATCTGAACTTTAAAGGCAACACACCGCTCGTCGAATTGATGCAGGCGCGGCTCAACCTTCCAAATGTTGACCTCACCAACGATGCAAATGCCGCAGCCATCGGTGAAAAAAAGTTCGGTGCAGCCAAGAATTACTCAGATTTTATCATGATCACACTTGGCACTGGTGTAGGCAGCGGAATTTTCGTTAACAACCAACTCGTCTATGGTCACGATGGCTTTGCTGGGGAAGTCGGCCATATTAGCGTGATTCCCGATGGCCGCTACTGTGGCTTCGGTCGGCGCGGTAGTTTGGAAAACTACTGCTCCGCGACTGGAATCCGTCGCACCTTCTTTGAAATGCTGGCGCAACGCGGCGAGTCAACCGCACTGGACCACCTCAATATCGGAGAACTCAACTCCAAAAACGTCGCCGACGCTGCTAAAAAAGGCGATCCAATCGCGAAAGCCACGATGGAATTCACTGGGCGCCTGCTGGGCGAGGCTCTCGCCTCCACCGCACTCGTCACGAGCCCCGCGGCCTTTGTCTTGTTTGGCGGCCCGGTCAAAGCTGGCCCGATCCTACTCGATCCAGTCCGCAAGTCGTTTGAGCAACACTTGATTCCAACTTATAAGAATAAGATCGAGATCATTGAGTCCATGCTGCCCATGGGGAATGCCGCAATTATAGGGGCAGCAGCGTTGATCGCTCAGTAGTGTCCTAGCAAAAAGCGTCGCACGATCAATCGGACGATGCTTCTTAACAAACAACAAACAAAGTGACTACATACTAGATATGTATGTAAGTTTAGATGTGGCTGAGCGCCCAGCGTTCAAAAAAATTTTGAGCAGCTCAATTCTTTCGGCAAAAAGCCCCCGCCTTACGACGGAGGCTTTTGAATTTGAAATGAATGACTGTCTTACAACGCGGCGAGAGCTGCGTTAAAGGTCGCACTCGGACGCATGGCTGCTTGAGCCTTCGCCAGATCAGGCCGGAAGTAACCACCGATGTCCATCGCCACGCCCTGCGCAGCGTTCAACTCGTCGACAATCTTCGCTTCGTTTTCAGTAAACGCTTCAGCGAGTGCTGCGAAGCGTGCCTTCAACTCGGCATCCTTATCTTGAGCAGCGAGTGCCTGCGCCCAGTAAAGTGCGAGGTAGAAGTGGCTGCCGCGATTATCAAGTTCGTTGACCTTACGGGACGGCGACTTGTTTTCCTTGAGAAACTTGGTGTTGGCCACGTCGAGTGTATCGGCGAGCGTTTGAGCCTTATCGTTGCGAAACACAGTCGCGAGGTGCTCAAGGGAGACGCCGAGGGCGAGAAATTCTCCAAGAGAGTCCCAACGCAAATGGTTTTCCTTTTCGAACTGCTGCACGTGCTTCGGTGCGGAACCTCCAGCACCTGTTTCGAATAGACCGCCGCCGTTCATCAATGGCACGATGGAAAGCATCTTGGCGCTGGTGCCGAGCTCAAGAATCGGAAAAAGATCAGTCAGGTAGTCGCGCAATACATTACCAGTAACGGAAATCGTGTCTTCGCCATCCTTCGTGCGCTGCAGTGTCAGCTCGGTGGCTTCGACTGGTGCGAGAATGCGAATGTCGAGTCCAGTGGTGTCGTGATCCTTCAGGTAAACAGTCACCTTCTCGATCAGTTGCGCGTCATGCGAACGCTCTGAGTCTAGCCAAAAGATCGCAGGTGTGCCAGTTGCGCGAGCGCGTGTGACAGCAAGTTTCACCCAATCGCGGATCGGTGCGTCCTTGACTTGGCAAGCACGCCAGATGTCGCCCTGCTCCACAGTGTGCTCAAGCAACACCTTGCCTGCTGCATCTGAGATACGAACGGTGCCAGCTGCTGGGATTTCGAATGTCTTATCGTGCGAGCCATACTCCTCGGCCTTTTGAGCCATGAGTCCCACATTTGGCACGGTGCCCATTGTGGTTGGATCGAAAGCGCCGTTCTTCTTACAGAATTCTACCGTCGCCGCATAGACGCCGGCATAGCAGCGATCAGGGATGACGAAGTTGGTGTCTTGCAATGAACCCGCGAGGTTCCACATCTGACCTGAGGTGCGAATCGCTGCTGGCATGGATGCATCAATGATCACGTCACTCGGAACGTGAAGATTGGTGATACCCTTGTCGGAATCGACCATCGCCATCTCAGGAGCCGAGGCATAAACCGCAGCGATATCCGCTTCGATTTCGGCCTGCTTCTCAGCAGGCAGTGATTCGATCTTGGCATATAAATCGCCGAAGCCATTTTTCACATCCACACCGAGTTCGGCGATGAGAGCTGCATGTTTGTCGAATACATCCTTAAAGAACACAGTGACGGCGTGGCCGAAAATAATCGGATCTGAGACTTTCATCATGGTCGCCTTCATGTGCAGCGAGAACAAGATGCCTGCTGCTTTCGAAGCCGCGATTTCGCCAGCAAGGAATTCGCGAAGAGCCCGAGCACTCATGAAAGTCGAATCGAGCACTTCACCTTCAAGGAGAGCGAGACCATCCTTCAACACAGTTACACTGCCGTCCACTGCGATCAATTCAATCTTGGCGGTGGTCGCAACAGGAATGGTGACTGACTTCTCATTACCAAAAAAATCGCCGGCAGTCATGCTTGCGACAGTGGACTTGGAATCAGCGCTCCATGCACCCATACGGTGTGGGTTATCCTTAGCGTATTGCTTCACGGCACCAGCGGCGCGGCGGTCGGAGTTCCCTTCACGCACAACTGGATTCACCGCACTCCCCTTGATCTTGTCGTAGGCTGCTTTAACAGCCTTCTCTTCGTCGGTCGTTGCCACTTCTGGATATTCTGGAAGTGCGTAGCCTTTTGCCTGTAGCTCAGCAATCGCCGCATTCATTTGCGGCACCGAAGCTGAAATGTTTGGCAGCTTGATGATATTCGCATCGGGCGCCTTCGCGAGGTCGCCCAACTCAGCCAAGTCGTCAGAGATGCGTTGCTCTGCAGTCAATGCCTCAGGGAAGTTTGCGAGGATACGACCCGACAAGGAAATATCACGCGTTTCCACAGCCACCCCAGCGGCACTGGTGTATGCCTCAATAATCGGCAACAGCGAATGCGTGGCGAGGGCCGGCGCTTCGTCGGTGATAGTATAGATAATTTTAGCTTTATCGCTCATAATGAGGTGTACTTCTAAGTCTTTGAAAAAATAAACAGTTATGCTTTAAAGGCTGACAAAAAAAGGCGGACAGCTTTGTCCGCCTTTTGTTTAGCCTAGTTTGGCACAGAAACGGGCCAAACGTTCGAGCCCCTTATCAATGACATCGTCGGAGGTCGCATAGCTGAGGCGAATATAGCCGTCAGCACCAAATGCACTGCCAGGAACCACTGCAACCTTCTCCTCTTCGAGGATCCGTGCCGCAAATTCGCTGTCAGTTAAACCCAGCTTCGAAATATTGGGGAATAAATAGAACGCACCTTGAGCACGCGCACATTCGACACCTGGAATTGCACGTAAACCTTCGAGAAGGCGCAAACGACGCGCATCAAAGACTTCAAGCATACCGTTGACCGCTGCTATCGACTTGCCCCAGTTCTGCATCGCAGCGAGTGCACCGTATTGCGCAAAGGTAGTCGCGTTCGAGCTGGTCTGGCTTTGCAGGTTCGCGACTGCCTTAGCAATGTGCAACGGAGCCATCAATGTACCGAGGCGCCAGCCTGTCATTGAAAAAGTCTTACTGAAACCAGCGACTGTGATCACCAGGTCCGCAGCTTCCTTAGAGAACGATGCTGGGCTGACATGCTTCACACCATCATAGAGAAGATACTCGTAGATCTCGTCGGACATGATGTAGATACCTGCTTCAACCGCGACTTCTGTGAGTGCTCGAAGCTCTTCCGGTGAATAGATCGCGCCTGTTGGATTAGACGGGCTGTTGATGATCACCATGCGTGTCTTCGGAGTAATCGCTGCACGCAATTGCTCGGGCGTGACCTTAAAACCACTGTCAATGCCAGCAAAGACAGTCTTAGGCACGCCACCAGCGAGTTTCACCATCTCAGGGTAGCTGACCCAATATGGCGCAGGGATGATGACTTCGTCTCCAGGGCTCACCACGGCGAGAATCGCTAGGTAGCAGGAATATTTACCGCCGGGGCTGACCACGATTTGAGCAGCAGTAACATCTTTGACGCCGTTGTTATTACGATAATGCGCAGCCAATGCCTCGCGCAGCGCCGAAATGCCCGGTGCGGGGGCATATTTGGTCTTCCCTTCGCGAATCGCCTGAATACAGGCTTCTTTGATGAACTCCGGAGTATCAAAATCCGGTTCACCGGCACCAAAGCCACAGACGTCTTCGCCAGCTGCTTTGAGCTCTTTTGCTTTAGAATCAACAGCCAGCGTCGGCGACGGAGCGATGTTGCTGGCCCAGGAGGATAGTATTGCTTGTTTAATCATGACAAAAAAATGCGCTCTCGGTACGTTTGCACGAGTAGCAACGTATCGAGAGCGCAGAATCAAAACCTCTGCCTAAGCAAAAGCAAGCCTAGCCTAATATTCTAGGTAAAACGCGATTACTTCTTTTTCGCCTTTTTCTTGGCTGTTGCCTTTTTAGGAGCCGCTTTCTTAACAACTTTTTTCTTCACAGCCTTTTTAGGAGCCGCTTT
>CAZIMR010000035.1:0-2524 GCA_964540215.1 uncultured Puniceicoccaceae bacterium | reverse complement strand
GCGCTGCTTTTTTAACAGCCTTTTTCTTCACAACCTTTTTAGGCGCTGCTTTTTTGGCGACTGTCTTTTTTGTAGCTTTTTTGGGGGCTACCTTCTTCTTAACAGCCTTTTTGGCTGGAGCTTTTTTAGCGATTTTCTTGGTCGCTTTGTTAGTAGTAGTTTTCTTCTTAGGCATAGTTTTTGGGGGGTTAAAATCCGATAATTCGGCTGGTAAAGATTCAAGTGCTGCTCGTAACAGCTCACCCACGCTTACTTGCTTCTGCTTGCTCAAGCGAGTCAGTTGCTGGCGAAGTTCGGAAGGCAAACGCACGGAGATCTGACGGTGAACAGATGGTTTAAGATCAATATCTGAAAAATCAAAAACACTTACTGCATGGCGAACAACCTCGCTGAGTGAGCGTGCACCGACTTTCTTTTGTAACTGCTTGAGCTTATCAAGCAGTTCTTGTTGGAGGTCGAAAGTTAAAGGGCTGGTAGTTTCGCTACTCATAATTACGTCGCAAAAGACAGTGGCGAAAATGTAATGTGTAGCAACTATGTCAATACAATAGATTTACACGAATATCCCCTTAAAAAAATTAGCCACATTAAGCTTACAACACATCAAAAAGTGCCGCTGAAATCACTGGCACATCGACGCCACGGTCGGGACTAAAAACCGCAGTATCAAAAATCAAACCAACGCTCGCTTCCTTCACCTTAAAACCAGTGGAGCCTTGAACCTTACCACCGCTGACTTCCGACAATACGGTTTCCTTTACGATATACTGGCCCTGCACTTTCTGAAAGCTTCGCAGCCTGAACTCGGAACGTGGCTCGCCATCCACACCAAAGACTTCTACTTCAAGTAACCCATCATACATATCGTCTAAAGCAATCCGCACGCCTGAGATTCCATGCCGAGCAGACAATGAACCTTCAGGCGGCTTCATGAGAAAACGCTGGCCGATACGGCTCAAGACATTCGCGGGGCCTTCATATGTATACTCGTTCCAATAAATAAATGGCATTTGTAAATCGAAGGGGGTGTAAAACACACCATCAAAGATAGGCTCAAATAACGCCCCTCCATCAATGCTTACGAATGGCTCAGCAGGGCCATGGCGAATCCATACTTCAGGCGAGATGCCATTTTGCACGATCAACTCAATCGGAGGGACTGCAACGAGTTCACCTCGCTTGACCCGCTCCGGATATAATTGAAACCGGCTAACAGGCCCACGCTCATTCCACGAACCAAACATGACTCCATTATAGCGAACAGTTCGACTGCTCCCCTTTGGTTTATGCTCTAATTGAAACTTAAAACAGAAATCACCACTCAAACGCTGCGCTCGAAAAGACGCAATACGCTTAGCTCCCTCCTCTGCATCAATCTTCTCCATGATCGAAGGCCGCGGAGTACGATCTCCAGTTCGCTGAGCATTGGAGACGCTAGGCAACCAGGCATAAAAAAGGCCAGCTGCGGTAAAACCGAGAACAGCTGACCTTAGTCTAAACAAAATGTAGATGTCTTTAATGAACGCATTAATTTGAAGTAGGCACAGTCTCAGTCATCGACGCTTTTGCATCAATTACTGGAGCAACCACTTCAACAGACTCAACCACCGCTTCAATTGCCTCTCCTGCATCTTCAACGACAGCCACAACAGTCTCAGCCGCAGGGGCCACCGCTTCAGCGCTAATTAACTCACTCGCGCTGACAATCTTGGTACGATTGGCCGCTTGTGATTGATACATAAGGAACAAGCCCAGTGCGACTAAGAAAAAAGCAATGATACCATAAATAGTACCCTTAGTCAGAATATTGCTCGTATCGGAACCAAATGCCGACTCAGCTGCACCGCCTCCAAGTGCGGCTCCCATCCCTCCGCTCTGGCTAGTGCGTTGCATCAAGACCAGCAGGATGACGAAAGCAGAAATAAGAAGAAGAACTAGAGTGAGAAGGCTGATGAATAATGCGCTCATAAAATATCACGAATGGAAATTAGAAAAGCTTGCTAAATTGCGCAGTGAGCACCCGAGTTCAAGCGATAAATTCAATAGAAACAGCTCTAGCACGATAAAAAGACACCAGATCTGATGGCGCCTTCTTATATAATTGAAAAAAATCGCTTTGACAGTCGACCCTGACTGCATTTCTGATGTGCATAGATGGAAAACGCACCCTACCAGAAACTACTCACTAAAGGCCACATCGCTCTTGGAGCGATTCTCACACTTGGAGTCTTTATTCTTATGTCGTTTTTGTTGCGTCCATTCACTTTTTCAACTGATCCGACAGTTGCACAGCTACAGGCTTGCTTCACTGCAATCCCGATCAGTGCAACGTTCTGGTTTGCATGCCACATGTTCATGCTGGTCTTGGTCGATCAGCGAAAGCGCAACAAAGAGGCTCAGTAAGCTAGGCTCTAGTTAATTTCCACACAAGGTCGCACCCTCGATTTAGGCTGCGGCCTTTTTGTGCCTGAGACTTTCGTCGAACCAAGGAATAACACTAGTTAAGACTCAATCGGAGTGCCAG
>CAZIMR010000034.1:0-8223 GCA_964540215.1 uncultured Puniceicoccaceae bacterium | reverse complement strand
GTACTGTTCTGGTGAATCGCCTGCGCAATCAACTCCTTGCCTGTGCCGGTCTCACCTTCGAGCAGAACAGTCGCCCTCGACGGCGCCACGAGTTTGACCTTATCCAACACATCGGTGAGCCCAGACGAATTACCGATGATCCCACCAAAACTGTATTTCTTATCCAAGCGCTCATGCAGCACCACATTCTCCGCCTCAATCGTGCGCGACTGCAGCGCTCGTTTAATAATAATCTCAAGCTTCTCCAAGCTCACTGGCTTAATCAAAAAGTCAAAGGCCCCCCGACGCATCGCTTCGACTGCAGTTTCCACATTACCATAAGCAGTCATCATGATGCAGATCGGGCGATTCGGCAGCTTAATAGCGTGATCGATGACTTTCAGCCCAGACTTCCCTGCCATCCGCAAGTCGGTCAAAACCACGTCAAAGGTCTCCACTTCCATCAAATTAAATGCCTCCGCCGCTCCAGAAGCCATATAAACCTCGTAGTCCTCTTCCAAGGCCAAGCACAGGCCCTCACGGGTGTTTTTCTCATCATCTACAATTAAGATCGCTGCGGGCATGTGAGACAATAAGGCACAACTTATATTAAAATGCAATTTTTCAATATTTTTCTATGAAACCTCTTGCACGATAGTTTGTCATTGATCTCCTGCCATTAGACGTTTTTTCCATTTTTACAATTATGAGTACAGAATCCGCGACTTCCACACCTCCCTCCAACGAAGCCCTCGAAGCCGCGACTGCGTGGATCCCCACATTGCGCCAAGAGATCGGCCGCGTCATTGTTGGCCAACGCTATCTAGTCGACCGTCTACTAGTCGGCTTGCTCGCCAACGGACACGTGCTGCTCGAAGGCGTACCAGGCCTAGCTAAGACCTTGAGCATTCGCACCTTGGCGACTGCTACCGATGCCGACTTTAAGCGCATCCAATTCACCCCTGATCTATTGCCTGCCGACGTCATCGGCACCCTAATATACAGCCCAAAGGATAGCACCTTTCATACGCGCAAGGGTCCCATCTTCGCCAATCTTGTGCTGGCCGACGAAATTAACCGAGCGCCTGCCAAGGTACAGAGTGCGCTGCTCGAAGCAATGCAGGAGCATCAAGTGACGATCGGCGACACCACATACCCGCTGCCGGAGCCATTCCTAGTGCTCGCCACCGAGAACCCGATCGACCAAGAAGGCACCTATCCATTGCCCGAAGCGCAGGTTGACCGCTTTATGCTTAAGCTCAAGGTCGGCTATCCGAGCAAGGCCGAAGAGCGCGAAATCCTCGACCGCATGGCTTCGACCGACCCGAATCTAAGCGTCGATGCAGTCACCACGCTGGATGACATCCGTGAGGCGCGTAAGTACGTCAACGACGTGTTCGTCGATCCCAAGATCCGCGACTACATCGTCGATCTGATCCTCGCCACACGTAATCCAGCAGATTTTAACCTCAAGCTCGGTCAGTACATCCAGTTCGGAGCCAGCCCGCGCGCCACCATCAGCCTCACCCTCGCCGCCAAGGCATGGGCGCTGATGCAAGGTCGCTCCTACGTGATCCCGCAAGACATCAAGGAGATCGGCATGGATGTGCTGCGTCACCGCGTGATCCCCAGCTATGAGGCTGAAGCCGAAGAGATCACCAGCGAAGATTTGGTCGCATCGATTTTCGACGCCGTGCCAGTGCCTTAGAGAATTAGGAATTAGGATTTTTCCCACTGTTTTACTTTCCGACTTTTCCACTTTCTAACTTTCCCACTTTCCTACTTTTTAAAAAAAAAGTGACTCCGGCAGATATCATTAAAAAAGTTCGCCGCCTCGAGATACGGGCGCGTCACCTAGTGACGGATTCCGTGACCGGCGCTTACCACAGCTCGTTCAAGGGCCGTGGCATGGACTTTGAGGAGGTGCGCGAATATGAAATCGGCGACGACGTACGCACGATTGACTGGAATGTTAGCGCTAAAATGGATCGGCCCTTCGTTAAAGTCTTTCGCGAAGAACGCGAAATGACACTGATGCTATTAATTGATTTAAGCGCATCGGGCATCTTCGGCTCCGTCGAACAAAGCAAGCGCGAGCGCGCCGCAGAGATCGCCAGTGTGCTGGCCTTTACCGCCACGCAAAACAACGACAAAGTCGGCGTGCTGCTCTACACCGACGAAGTCGAGCATTACATTCCACCCAAAAAAGGCCGCCGCCATATCCTCCGCTTGATCCGCGATATTTTATTCTTCAAGCCCAAAGGCCGCGGCACTTCGCACCAAGCCGCACTCGATTATCTCAATCGTGTGCAACGCCGCAAAACAGTTGTATTCTTGATTTCCGACTTCCTCGACGAATCGCAAGCCACTGGCATCTTCGACACCCTCGCGCTCAACAATCAACGCCACGACTTGATCAGTATTGCACTCAGCGACCCTCGCGAATGCGAGCTACCACCAGTCGGCTTGATCACCCTCGAGGATGCCGAAACCGGCGAAATGGTCGAAGTCGATACCAGCAATAAACACACGCGCCAATGCTACACAACCCTCGCAAGAGAGCGCCAAAGTAACTTTAAAGCGCAGATGCGCAAAAAAGGGCTCGACTGGATCCAAGCCCACACCGACCAGCCCTATTTACCCGCACTGCGTAACCTCTTCGCCCGCCGCGCCAGCCGACACTAGAGGGAAATTACGAATTACGAATTAGGAAAACAGTCACCAACCATGTTTCTAGCTCAAATAGCCAATGCACCGCAGCTGCCCGACCTCCCGCCAGGTCCGTCGCTTGATCGTGTGCGCGGCCCCATCGAAATCCCACCCTACGAGCCATGGCAAATCGGAGTGATGATTACCCTCGCCGTGCTCATATTAGGACTACTGATCTGGTGCATCGTTCGATTCCTTCGCACACGCAACAACCGCACACAAACTGAACTGCCGCACCTCACCGCCCTCTCTGAGCTAAACACAGCAGCCGAGCTCACCACCGAGGACGACGAACGTTTCGCCGTGCTCAGCTCACTGGCGCTACGCCGCTACTTTGAAACTGGCAAAGGTATCGCCGCGCTTGGACGCACCTCACGCGAATTCCTGCACGCATTGGATGGGCACCCGCAAATTAACCTCGAAGCACGCAGCTCACTCACTGAATTCCTAGAGCACTGCGACCGCGTCAAATTTGCCAAAGCTTCACTCACCGCAGCTGAACGGAGCGCACTCACCGAAAGTGCCACGGCCCTCATCGCCCAATTTGAACAAGCCGTCGAAGCCACACCACAGGAGATTCAACCACGATGAGCTTCTTTCAATTTCAGAATCCCGAGTACTTTTTCCTGCTGCTACTATTGCCGCTCAT
This sequence comes from uncultured Puniceicoccaceae bacterium, assembly GCA_964540215.1. Lineage (GTDB taxonomy): Bacteria > Verrucomicrobiota > Verrucomicrobiia > Opitutales > Coraliomargaritaceae > Lentimonas. Next base: position 4,886 of record CAZIMR010000034.1, on the reverse strand, counting down.
CGCCTGGTGGGCAGGACGCATGGGACCTGAAGCTGCGATGCGTTTCTCCAGCATTCAACTCGCCAAATCAGTCAGTCGCTCACGCCGCAGCCTCCCAGGGAAGTTTCTATTCGGCCTCCGCATCCTCGCACTCGCCGCATTAATTACCGCGCTGGCTCGACCACAAATGGGCAAGATGAACGACACCACCGATGCGGATGGTATCGATATTGTGGTGACACTTGACCTCTCTGGTTCGATGCGCGCCCTCGATCTTTCCACCCGTAAAAACGTCGTCACACGTCTAGATGCGGCAAAAAAAGTGGTTCACGAATTCATTGATAAGCGCCCCTACGATCGTATTGCGCTGATCGCCTTTGCAGCAGATGCCTACGTCGTCAGCCCGCTCACACTCAACCACGACTGGTTAAAGAAGAATCTAGACCGCCTCGAGTTGGGCGAAATCGACGGTGGCGGCACCGCAATCGGCACTGCCCTCGGCGCCAGTGTTAATCGCCTACGCGACCATGAAGCCCGCAGTCACATAGTCATCCTATTGACTGATGGCGAAAACAACTCAGGCAGCATCTCTCCGATTGGGGCAGCTGAAGCGGCCAAAAGTTACGGTGTTAAAGTGTACACCATCGCCACCGGAAAGAAAGGCCGCGTGCCGATTCCCGAGATGACGCGCGACAACCGCGTGCTTCGCGACAAAGACGGTAAGCCCGTGTATCGCGGACGTGCCGAAAACTCAAACTACGACGAAGCCGAACTGCGCGAAATTGCAGAGATGACTGGTGGCCTCTTTTTCCAAGCGACCGAAGATGGCGACCTCGAACGTATTTACGATGAGATCAGCGAACTCGAAACGACCACCATCGAGCTCCGCTCCTACGCCACTTTTACCGAATATTTTATTTGGCCAGCTGCCCTCGGGCTCGCTTGCCTTGCCTTGGAACAACTCTTGCGCAACACGCGCTATCGACGACTGCCATGACCTTTGAAAATCAGCTCTGGCTCACGTTCACCCCGCTCATTGTATTACTATTCGCGGGACTTTTCGCGTTTGGGTTGCGCCGTCGCGAAGCCTTGCTCAGTCGATTTGCAGCCGCACGACTACTCGATCAGCTCACCGAAAAAGCGAGTCAACAACGCACACTGCTGAAAGCGGGCCTCATCCTCCTCGCCCTCGCACTAATCGGCGTCGCCCTCGCCCGGCCACAATACGGAGTGGACTGGATTGAGCGCAAAGCACGCGGCCTCGACATCGTGTTCGTGCTCGATAGCTCCAAGAGTATGCTCGCTACCGACCTGAGGCCAACACGCTTAGATCGCGCCAAGCTCGCCGTCATCGATCTGGTTAATCGCTTAGAGAGTGACCGCATCGGACTCGTCGCGTTTGCTGGCAATGCCTTCTTACAAACCCCACCAACCCTCGACTATTCAGCCTTTCGCGAGAATTTAGATTCCATTGGCCAAACCAGTATTTCGCGAGGTGGCAGTGATATCGGCCGAGCCATACGCGAAGCCGCCAAAGCCTTCCCAAAGGATAACAACTTCAAAGTAGTTATCCTGCTCACCGATGGCGAAGACCAAGAGCAACAGGCAATCGATACCGCGCGCGAAGTCGCCAAAGACGGCATCAAAATATACACCATCGGCATCGGCACCCCCGAAGGTGAGTATCTAAAAGTCCGCAACGCACAAGGCACCGAAGAGTTCATCCGCGACTCCAGCGGTCAACCCGTGCGCAGTCAACTCGACGAACGCACACTGCAAGAGATCGCCCAACTCACAGGCGGGAGCTATAGCCGCCTGAGCGATCAGTCACTCAACACACTTTACAATTCCGTACTCGCCACACTCCCGCGCGAAGAGCGCGAGTCCGAATTGCAGGAAGCCCGCATCGAGCGCTACCAATGGGCCCTATCCGCCGCCTGCATTCTCCTTGTATTGGAAATCTTCATACGTCGACGTAGAAAAGCTTCGATTCAACTGGCAGTCATCATCGCCACGACATCCCTGCTGCTACCGATACCCAGTGAAGCGCAGGAACTAGAACCAGCGACCGCACCGACCGAATCTCTAGAGCTACCATTACCGCCGACACAGGAGTCGCCCGAAGCAATCATTCACAAGCCCGCAACAGACCCGCGTGTGCTCTACAACCAAGCGCATGAACAGCTTGACGCCGGCGACTATTCTGAAGCCACACGCCTCTACGAGGCAGCGATCGAACTCAGTGAAGATGTCTCACTCGAACGTGACGCACTTTACAACATGGCGCACGCCATCAACCAAGTTGGCGAAGCCGCGCTAGAGGCACAGGACTTCGAGGCTGCCATCGAAAGCTGGAAACAAGCCGAGGCCTTATTTAAATCCGCCAACGAAATTGATTCAAGCGACGCCATCAGCATCGAAGATGCCACCAGTATCGAAGCACGCCGCAACGCGCTCGAAGAATTCTTGAAGCAACAAGAACCTCAAGACCAGGAGGATCAAGAAGACAGCGAGGACTCCGAAGAATCGGAAGAAGGCGAACAGGATGAGCAACAAGAGGGCGAAGAAGGCGAAGATCAGGGCGAGCAGTCCGAAAAAGAATCTGGCGAAGACGGCGAGCAGTCAGACCAAGAGGGTAACGAATCTGAGTCTTCCGAAGGCGAAGAATCAGACGAGCCAAGCGAAGGCGAAGACACCGAGTCCACTGGCGACCCAGCCGAAGACATGGAACAACAAGCCGAACAGCAGGCCGCTAGCGAAGGTGAGGAAGCGACCGACGAAGAAAGTAGCGAGTCTCCGCAACCAACCGAAGGCGAAGCCGCAGATGGCGACGCAGATGGTGAAATGATGCCCATGGAAGGCATGAGCATCTCCGAAGCCCAAGACCTACTCGACAGCCTACGCGGCTCTGAACAATTACTCCCATTTTCCGATCCATCCGACGAAACCCGCCAATCGAACCGCAACAGAGAACTCCGCGACTGGTAACGTCCATTTTTAGATACCTATGCAACTACGCAACGCATTCCTAATATTCGCCCTTTTTACGACCTCGACACTAATTGCAGAGATTCGTGTCAGCGCACGCTTCGAACCTGCTCGCGTCGCCGTTGGCAGCACATCGCAATACATCGTTGAGATCGTCGAAACCGATGATAGCAAAAAGCCTGCAGCGGAGCGCATCACCTCGTTGCCGATTCCCTCCGAGGGCGGACTCACCTTACGCAACGGCCGCACCTCGAACAGTCAATCGACTCGTATCACCAATGGCGTGAGCGAATATAGTATTACGCAGCAAATCATCATCGAAGCGGTCTCCCAAACAGCTGGCAACTTCACCATCCCCGCTTACATTTTCGAATACAAAGGCGGCCGCCTACAAGCGCCGGCAGCCACCCTGAACGTGGTCGAAGGTTCAGCCGACGCAGCTCCGACCGTTGACGAACTGATCTTCTTGCAAGCCAATGCGCCTGAACAACTCTACGTCGGCCAGACCACATCGATCCTATTAAAACTGTACGTTTCAAGCAGTGTAACCCTCCGTGGGCTCAATCCCTTAGAGCGACGCGCCGACGGATTCACAGTGAGTGAACTGCCCGAAGAGTCCGCAGAAAGTGTCGAAATGTTCAAGGGTCGTCGTTATCGTGTTTACACTTGGTCGCTCATGATCACGCCGATTAGCGCAGGACCGCAGACTCTCGATTTTCAATTAACCGTATCCGCGCAAATGCCGGATGAACGAAATACCCGTGGCTCCCAATTCGGAGGTGGTCTGTTTGACAACTTCTTCGGCCGCTCTGAACGCTTCAACCTCTACACTCCACCGACTCAAATCGACGTGCGCACACTTCCAACCGAGGGAAAACCGAAGAGCTTCTCAGGCGCCATCGGCAACTTTACTATGGAGGTCACCAGCGACAGCAGTTCGACACGAGTTGAGGAGCCGATCATGCTATCAATCAAGCTCAGTGGTAGTGGTAATTTTGACCGAATCAAAGGCCCCGAGATGCCTAAGACCAAGGGCTGGCGCAGCTACAAACCAGAATTCACTTTCGAACCAAACGATTTACAGTCACTTAAAGGCATGAAGCGTTTCGACTATGTTTTCATCCCTGAGAAAGCTGGTAGCCTCAAACTCCCCGAGGTGAAATTCTCATACTTCGATCCGAAGACAGAGAAGTATGTCGAACTCTCTGCCCCTACAATCAGCGCTGAAGTCACCCCGTCCAGTCGCCCAGTAATGACAACTGCAGCGACGCTAACAGAGGAAAACTCCGCCCCCGCAATCAACCTAAGCAAGGCACTCAGCCCTGAAGAACTGCTCAACACACTCGACTATCGGCCACGCAAGGGACGTCAGATTGAAAAGAACCTGCTTTCGAGCCCTTGGTTCAACTACCTCAACAGCGCCGCATTCGTCGTACTCACCGCTTCAGGTATTCTAATCTACCGCGGTAAGCGGCTGCATCAAAATGCAGAATACGCCCTCGCCCATCAAGCCAAGCAAGCACTCAAAGTCACCGTCAAAGAAGCTCAAAGCAACGATGCCGCGGTCTTCTACCGCAGTGCGCAAGACGCGATACGTCTCGCAGCAAGCGTGCGCGTAAAACGCAACTTACGCTCTGCTGACTTCGCTGAACTTGAAGTATCATTCAAGCAAAGCCAAGTAACCAACGAGGTGATTGAACAAGTACGAAGCCTCTTCAACGAAGCCGACAACCATCGTTTCTCTGGCCGGATCCACAGCGCCGACCTACAACAGGCCCGCACTCAGCTCAACACGATTTTGAAAGCACTATGAATTCATTCTACCGCACCTTAGCTCTCTACATCCTCACCGCTATCGCTGCATTCGCGGCGACCAGCGAAACGGAGACACCCTTCCAAGCCGGCGTTGAAGCGTATCA
>CAZIMR010000033.1:0-8246 GCA_964540215.1 uncultured Puniceicoccaceae bacterium | reverse complement strand
GACCTCAGCACCACTGCTTTTTTTCATAACATATCCACTTGCGCCGGCACGCATCGCGCGCATGGCAAAGACTGACTCTTTGTGCATCGAATGCATTACCACTGGCAGGCCTGGATTGATCGCCTTTAAATCTCTGACTAATTCGAGTCCGCTGGACTCTTCTAAACTTATATCAGATAGTACCAGATCGGGCTTGAGGCGAAGCACCTCGTTCATTCCATCTGCGGAGTTATCGGCTTGACCGCACACCTTTAATTCCGGATCGCTATCGATCCATTTCGAGATCGCCTCACGCATGAGTGGATGATCCTCAACCACCAAAATACGATAGGAATAGTCGGCCTGAGGGGGGTGATTTATGTCATTCATGGTTTAGTACATGTGAACTAATCCTGACATTAAAAAAAAATAAACCTTATTGCAAACGAATTTATACGAGTGCCACTATTCTATATTTAAATATCGTTATTTATAACTATCCAAGATGATTAATGCGGGCTTAATCCAATGCTGTTACGACCCACGGCTTCCAGATAAATATGGCTCAAGGAAAATTTCGAGATGAACTTAACAAGGTTCTTTCAGGCAGCCCTATTTAAACTCAGGAAAAAACGGGTTATGCGCCTGTTCATTAGCAACAGTCGTCATAGGCCCATGGCCAGGACATAGAATCGTAGTCTCAGGCAGCGACAGAATCTGCTCACGATTGTTCTCCAGTGCTTGAGCATAGTGCTCACGAGCTCCACCTTGAGAAAGGCAAAAAATTGAATCTCCAACGATCGCAATCGGCGCATCAAGGCCTTCGATTACATAGGTCATGCCACCTGCCGAATGGCCATTAGTCTGCCGTGCTTGCACCTCGAATCCGTCAAACTCCATCCAATCACCATGCTCAAGCAAGTCAGCCTCACCGTATGGCTCGAGCTTAGGGGCAAACGCAATGCCACCTTCGATATGGCTCAATAACTCATCGTACGCGGCAATATGATCGCGGTGTGCATGCGTGACCACTAGAGCCTGCAACTCTAAGTTACGCGCTTTTACCTCGGCCAGCAATTCGTCCACATTTGCCCCCGTATCAAACGCCACCGCCACCTTTGTTTGCGGACTCCAGACCAAGTAACTATTGACTGTCATCGCTTCGTAACCAACCACAGGAAAGGATGTGTTATAGCATCGCAGCCCTTCCAGTTCAATTGGCTCAGGTTGCCATGCACGATTTGCCATCGCAGCGAGTGCGTCGGCATCTAAGGCTAGCACTGGGGCGACAGCACGTAAGCTGGCTTCATCTAATTCGGCGTCCAGCAATGCCGCAACAGCTGTCACAGATAGGCCAGCCTTCTGTGCAACTGCCTGTTTGCCTAAGCCTAACCCAGTGGCAGCCTTCATCAGTACGTCTTCAAAATTGTCTTCAATGCGTATTCTCATAATTCGCTAAGCAGACTTAAAAAAACATGTGACGACAAGCAATGACGATCTAACAGTCAAAAAAGCTTCAATAGATATGCGGTTGATTAAATTCATAATCCAGAGCTTGCATTCCGAAAAATCACCGCCATAAAAGCGCCATTCATTTTGAATGAGCCCAGATGGCGGAATTGGCAGACGCGCTAGACTCAAAATCTTGTGCCTTCGGGCGTCCGGGTTCGACCCCCGGTCTGGGTATTCTTTAAAGCCTCGTTTTCGAACGGGGCTTTTTTGTGTCGATTCATTCGTAATGACTTAGAGGAGATCTTGGTCTGCGATGCTACCATCAGAGAAGCTCATCCTAATTTAAAAAACAGGAGTCACTTCCAGTTTCTGCCCCGGCTCCAAAATATGACGCCCTTTACGATCTGGATCTTCATCATTGCGATAGATCTGGAGTTCAAGCGGGCCATCCAAATCCACCGGAGCCACCCAGCGCCACTTACCAATCTCCTCAAAGTCCATCGGTATACCTGTTTGCCAGCTCAGGCCACCCGCACTGCCGCGCAGGAAGGGCTTATTGCCAATGCCAATCAAAATGCTCGCGGTAAAGACTGCGTCGTTTGCCTTCGTGGGAGTCCGACGAGTGGCCGCTGGCTGGCCTTCGCCAAACAAATCAACTGGTGCATTTGCCTCAGCGTTGAGCTCGGGAGACGGCTGCATTGCTGTTTCAGCGACTTCCGACTTCGGTTCAGGCTCTTCAAATCCAGCTTCCGCTGCCGCACCGTCGACAACCTCAACGATTAAATCATCCGCGGCTTCGTCTCGCTCGGCCTCGGTATTGACCTCAGCCTCCGACACTGCAGCCTCCTGCAACTCGTCAGCCTCAATCAAATCCGCTCTAATTTGGACTTCGCTCTCTTCAGGCAACCTCGCGGCGGCCTCAGATACCTCATTAGGGTCGAGCTCAACCACCAACTCTTGAGCCTCAGTGACTTCAGAGATTGACTCGTTTGGCACGGCCGGTTCGGACATCGGTTCCTCTGGCATTTCCGGCATCTCTGTGCTTTCAGTCACCTCGGGCTCTGGCTTTGCTAATTTACTCTTCGAATCGATAATGCGGCTCACCGCCGACGAAGCTGAATTCTGCTTCTCCTGAATCGCACGTTGCAATAGTCCAGCATCCGCTTTGCTGCGCCGTGATCGCGGCGCACGTGCGGGCGCTGATGTTTCGGCTTCAGCAGTTGCAGTTGCTGCACTAGCGGCTTCGACCGCAACCTGGGCACTTGCTTCCAAAACGACCACCCGTGATTCAATCGAACCCAAAGGCTCAACTGCCGCAGTCAAGCGAGCCTCCAAGGTGGCTAACGCTGCCTGTAAGGCGGTCACTGCTTCAGCAGAGGTGTCAGAAGCGCCATCCTTCGGCATCACGCTGAAGGCATCCAACTGAACTTTAAGCGCAGCAAATGCTGTAACTTGATCCGTATTAGAGACATCAATCGCTGTAACTTGTTGCGACAATGTAGCCAAAACCTGCGACGTATGATTCAGCTTTTGATCGACCGCAGACGCCAAGATTTCACAGCGCTGATCCACCGAACCGGAGCCGGACTCCAATTCATTGAGCCGTTCATGGCATTCCAGCAACGCGGCCTCGGCCTTCCGCAAATGCCCCTGTAGCAAGCGAAGCTCGGATGACTGGTCGTCTCGCTCTTCGCGCACTCGCATCGAATACTCCACCACGTAGGGCAGCCCGAAAACCACAGCCCCCAAGGCCACAGCGACCACGCAGGAAATGACCTGTATATCGGTCAGCTGCCAATTGCCTAGAATGGCAATTGCTAGCGCGGTAACGACCAATAGCGCGTCCCCCAAGTAAAAGGGCCATTTTGAGAGAGTGAGGGGGGCTTCGTCGTCCGATTGCATACGTGGCAGCGTCAGTAAGTTGTATTTAGATCAAAGCGACTCTAGCGCCACGATCAACCCTCTATTTTACAACTTAGCGCGGACGCTCGACGAAGCCTGCCTTACGGTAGACTTTACCCAGTGTTTTGTAAGCGCGCTTCTGCGCCTCGCCAGCTCCTGTCTTCAACACCGACTCTAAATAGCTTTTATCTTGAATTAGCTCGTTATAACGCGCCTGCACAGGTTCCAACGCAGCAATCACCACATCGGCTACCTCCTGCTTCAGCTCGCCATAGCCTTTATCGACGAATGAAGCTTCGAGATCGGCAGTCGAACGACCACTAAGCGCACTATGAATTTGCAGCAGATTCGTCACTCCCGGCTTATCATCGCGGGCCACGATTTCGTTGCCCGAATCCGTCACCGAACTCATGATCTTCTTACGCAGCACAGCTGGCTCATCCAAAATATAGAGCGTCGCATTTTGATTATCATCACTTTTCGACATCTTCCGCTGCGGATCTTGCAGCGACATAATGCGTGCGCCCGTCTTCGGGATAAAAGGCTCCGGAATTGTAAACGTATCCGAATAGCTGTGATTAAAGCGCTGCGCTAAATCGCGGCAAAGCTCTAAGTGCTGCTTCTGGTCGTTACCGACCGGCACTGAATCGGCATTATAAAGCAAGATATCGGCCGCCATGAGCACCGGATACATTAACAGCCCTGCATTCAGCGACGCACCTGGACGCGCTCCTTGGTTAGCAATCGAGGTCTCCCCCTGGGACACTTTAAAGCCGAGCTTCGCGGCCTTTTCTTTAAACTGAGTCATGCGCTGCAAATCACCAATCGGCGTGATACAGCTCAATAACCAAGCCAACTCGGTATGCCCAATGATATGCGACTGAATGAAAATATTCGAACGCTCCGGATCGAGGCCACAAGCGATGTATTGCGCCACGCAAGATAGGGTATTCTTGCGCAACTCAGCGGGCGTATACTTAACCGTAATCGCATGCATATCGACCACACCGAAATAACAGGTGTTATCGTCGAGCAAGGTCGCCCAATTTTTAACGGCGCCTAAATAGTTACCCAGAGTCAGGACTCCGGTTGGTTGGGCACATGTAAGGATAACTGGCTTTTCTTCGCTCATTCACCGCCGATTGACGGCAACAGCTCTGCCCTTGTCAATCTTCCTTCTCTGCTTACTCGATTCTCTGGCGCTCTACGACTTCGACTTCGCCCATGAATCACGCAGGGCCACCGTACGGTTAAACACTGGCGCACCAGGTTTCGACAATTTGTTATCCACACAGAAATAACCAATGCGCTCGAACTGGCATTGCTCGCCTGCGGTCATCTCCATCAAGCTCGGTTCACAGAGAGCAGTCACTTCTGTTGATGATTTTGGGTTCACATACTTAGTGAATGAAATCTCCTTATCCGCTTCCGGATGCTCCTCGGTAAATAAGCGGTCGAACAAGCGAATCGGAATCTTCACCGCGTGATCAGCACTCACCCAATGGATGACGCCCTTCACCTTGCGGTCTTCAGGTTGCTTATTGAGTGTGTCGTGATCGACCGTGCAAAGCAGCTTCGTGATTGTGCCATCGGCGTCTTTTTCCACATCGTCGCACTTAATGATGTAACCATTACGTAAACGCACTTCGCCGCCCTTCTTCAGGCGGAAAAATTTACGATTGGCCTCTTCCTTAAAGTCGTCCTGCTCGATGAACAGACGCCCTGAGAATGGAATCTTACGCGTGCCGGCAGACTCGTCTTCAGGATTATTCACCCCATCGACTTCAACCACCTCACCTTCTGGCCAGTTAGTAATCTTAATTTCGAGCGGATTGAATACCGCCATACGACGGGTTGAGGTGCTGTTCAGCTCGGCACGTACCGCATGTTCAAGCAGCGCTACATCACTGGTCGAATTGACCTTGGTAATGCCGACAGTCTCACAAAATTTACGAATCGCAACGGCGGGATAGCCACGGCGTCGCATGCCAGAGAGTGTCGGCATGCGCGGATCATCCCAACCATCGACGAAGTTGCCTTCAACCAATTCGCGCAGCTTACGCTTACTCACGACGGTATAAGTCATGTTCAAACGCGAAAACTCAGTCTGTTTGGATGGGAAAATGTCGAGCTTTTCAATGAACCAATCGTAGAGCGGACGGTGATCTTGGAACTCCAAAGAGCAAAGCGAATGCGTGATCTTTTCAAGCGAATCACTTTGGCCGTGGGTAAAATCGTAGCTCGGATAGATACACCATTGGTCGCCCACACGGTGATGATGAATACGTTTGATACGATACATCACTGGGTCGCGCATGTTCATGTTCGGATGCGTCATGTCGATCTTGGCGCGTAGCACCTTCTCGCCATCGGCAAACTCACCCGCACGCATGCGTTTAAATAGATCCACACTCTCAGCGATCGGACGCTCACGAGACGGGCTCGGACGGCCCGGCTGGTTAATCGAACCACGGTAGTCACGCATCTCGTCAAAGGAAAGCTCCTCAACATACGCGTGTCCCTCTTCGATCAGCTTGATCGCCCAATCAAACAGTTGCTCGAAATAATCACTCGCGAAACAGATCTTCGCCCATTTAAAGCCCAACCATGCGATGTCTTCCTGAATGGCTTGGACGAACTCGTCGCTTTCCTTCTCAGGATTGGTATCGTCGAAGCGCAGGTTGCACTGCCCACCGAATTCCTCTGCGATGCTGAAATTCAGGCACAGCGCTTTGGCGTGGCCAATCTGCAAATAACCATTCGGCTCAGGTGGGAAGCGTGTTTGCACACGTCCATCATGTTTACCAGCTGCCACATCGGCAGCCACCATTTGGCGGATAAAATCGGTCGGCGTATCTTTAGCGTCTGACATAAGCGTTGAAGAAGATGAATCGTGAAAAATCTGCCAGACCAAAAGCGTCTGCAATTAAAAATTTAAGCAATGAAGGCCTTCAAACGTGCAAGCACGCGCGCTTGACCTAGCACCACCAGCATCGGCAACAGATCTGGGCCACCACCCTGCCCGCTCAATGCGTAGCGCAGCGCGGGGAAATATGCGAAGACCTTGGCGCCCTTCGATTCCGCATGCGCTTCCAACCCTGCTTGCAGCGCATCCTCGGTGAATGCTTCAATACCTTCGATCACTGGCACGATCTCAGCGAGTAGCTCCTTAGGATCCGCCTTCTTGGCGATTTTAGCGCCAGTCTTCTCATTCATCTCATAATCATCGAGGAAGAAGTAGCGGCAGAACTCCGGCAACTCTTCTAGCGCGCGCGCCTTGCCTTGGCAGAGTGACAGCACAGACTGAATGTAATCTTCATCCGCGTCCTCTTCGATCACACCTGCAGTATGTAAGATTGGACGTGCCAAGAATGTGAAGGTCTCCACATTCATCTCGCGCAAATACTCAGTATTCAGCGCAGACAGCTTCTTCTCATCAAAGCGGGAGTTGCCCTTGTTGATTCCAGCAAAGTCGAACAACTCGATGATCTCATCGATGTCCATTTTCTCGCGTTCATCCTTCGGGTTCCAACCGAGCAGCGAAATGTAGTTACGCACCGCATTGGCCAAGAAGCCGCGTGTTTCGTATTCTTCGATCAATGCACCCTTGTCGCGCTTGCTCATCTTGCCAGGCCCCGACTCTTTCAGAATCAACGGAATGTGGGCAAACACTGGCGGCGTCACACCGAAGGCATTAAACAGCTCGACGTGCTTACTGGTGTTGGACAAATGGTCTTCGCCGCGAATCACGTGGGTAATGCCCATCGCGATATCATCCACTACGTTGACGAAGTGGAACACTGGATTGCCATCCTTGCGCACAATCACGAAATCCAACTCTTCTGCACGCTCGACACGACCACGCACCGCGTCGTCGATCACCACAGGAGCGGCTTTGACCTTCTCAATTTCTTTCTTTTTGAAATCGTCATACTCGGTGTAGCGCTCGCCTTCGAGTTTGAACCAAATCGCGCCATCCTTTTCATAAGTGCGCCCTGCGTCCTGCAACTTTTTCAAATACTCATCGTAAATCGACTGGCGCTGGCTCTGGAAATACGGGCCGTATTCGCCGCCTACTTCTGGGCCTTCGTCCCATTCCATGCCCATCCAGCGCATCCCATCGAGCAACACCTGCAGCGACTCGTCCGTATTGCGCTCCTTATCCGTATCCTCGATACGCAGCACAAACGTACCCCCCGTATGGCGTGCATACAGCCAATTGAATAATGCAGTGCGAGCACTACCGATGTGGAAAAACCCAGTAGGACTTGGAGCGAAACGAACGCGAACTTGTGACATAATAAAAAAATGAGGTGGATTTGTCGCAGTTTAAAAAATGACTACGGCGCAAAGCAAACTACGCACTCAATAAATATGCCGAATTGAGTCAACGTTGATCAGCGACTGATTGATCTATGCAATGCCTGCAGCACACTTCCCCACTACCACTCCACACGTTCACTCGCCAAAGGCGTCACTCGCGAAGCGCGCTCAGTGCGGCTAGCGACTCTGATACACCCGTATCGCCCTAGGCATGAGCTCATCGAGCTTACGAATACGGGTCGAACTTGCGGGGTGAGTGGACAAAAACTCAGGTGGAGCACCTTGGCTCTGCGCTGCCATACGCTCCCAAAAAGAAATCGCAGCGCGTGGGTCATAGCCTGCCTTGGCGGCGTAGATCAGACCGATCTCGTCGGCCTCACACTCGTGGTAACGGCTATATGGCAGCATCACACCGACTGAGGCACCCGCGCCATAAGCCGCCATCAGCAAGGCGCGTTGATCGCTGTCCATGTCAGAGCTGCCGAACTGCAGCGCCAGGGCACCGCCCACAGCCAACAACTGTTGAGTCATGCGCTCATTGCCATGGCCCGCGGCCACGTGTGCCACCTCATGCCCAATCACAATGGCAA
>CAZIMR010000032.1:0-8413 GCA_964540215.1 uncultured Puniceicoccaceae bacterium | reverse complement strand
AAATCCCAAATGGTTTGGCGATATCAAAGATCCGGAACAGCACAAAGCCTGCAAGTAATACTGGCCAACCACCATGCTGGGCAACAAGCCCTTGCGGGCCATTCATCCCGAGGAAGACCAGCGGCACGGCGATCCACTCATCGAGAATAATCATCCCCGGGTCACACATTTGCAGGCGACGCTCCGCGGTATCGCAAATCGCCACCGCGAAATACGTCAGCAACAGCATATACAGAAGATAACCCAACGGCGTGGCATCATGAAACAGCACGGCATACAGCCCAATACCAGCGACGCTACCAACTGTACCTGGCCCTTTTTTGACGCGGCCTAGTGGCCCAAGTGTCGCGAGGTTCACCACCAACGATGTGGGAAACATCTGTGTCCACGGAAAATAGCGCTGTATATTATTCACCTGTTTTTTCGTCCTCCCCGATAAATACCGACCAATACTTAGTCATATATTTAGTGCCGGACGACACGGTCAGTACCGCCGCCAATACAAAGAAGGCGACGCCGAGCCAGTGCAAAATCCCATCAAAGGATTGGCCCATGATCTCAGGAAAAAAGCTGGGGAAGTCCTGACGGATCGCGATCGCAAGCAGCAGTAGAATTGCTGAAACAATTTGAAACACGGTTTTGTTCTTACCGGATTTCTCGGCGGCGAGAATGATCCCCGAACTAGCGGCGACAAGCCGCAGCCCGGTAATTAAGAATTCTCGGCTCAGAACTAGCAGCAGCAGAAAGAGCGACCAGAAGCCGGGCAACTCACCAAGCACCACCATCGCGATGAACAATCCGACCATAAATATCTTGTCGGTCAGCGCATCCATCAACTTTCCGAAATTGGAAACAATCCCCTGCTTGCGGGCAAAATAGCCATCCGCCCAATCAGTAATTGCACCGATCACAAACAGCACAAAGGCGGCGGTACTAGCTCCAGTGACTGGTAAATACAACAAAGCCACCACCCCTAAGATGATCGGAATACGAGAGAGCGTCAAAAGATTGGGTAAATTCACAGCACTAAGGTGGCGATTACCGACGAACTGGGCTAGCTCAAAATGCGCAGACTTATCGGCTTGGGTAAATTAGACAATGAAGCTGCCGCTACATTGCCTAAATACCGATAAAAGTTGGACTTCTAGCGTAATATCGACTCAATCCGCCCTCTATCATGAAAATTGCAATTTATCCGGGCTCTTTTGACCCGATCACGAATGGTCACCTAGATGTCATCAATCGCGGTCGACACATCTTTGATAAAGTGATCGTCGCGGTAGCTCGCAATCCAAGCAAAGACCCACTATTTACACCCGAAGAACGCGTCGAGTTAATCAAGGAGAATGTAAAAAATCGTCCCAATATTGAAGTGATCGCATTTGATGGCTTGATCGTCGACCTTGCAGTGGAGCATAATGCGGTCGCACTGATCCGTGGCTTGCGCGCGGTGTCTGACTTCGAGCATGAGTTTCAAATGGCGCAAATGAACCGCCACTTAGATGATAATATCGAGACCATTTTCCTAATGCCTAACGAGCGTTACTTCTTTACCAGCTCTAACCTCGTCAAACAGGTATTCAAATTTACCGATCGCGAGAAACACTTGATTCCGACCAACGTGCATGCCGCACTCTCGATAAAGTTCGGGCACAACCAATAATATGGCAGCTGACGCAGCACTTTCTACGGATCCCAAACAGGGGAAGCACACGCTGGGAATCATCTTCCTGACACTGTTCATTGATTTGGTCGGATTTTCGATCATTTTTCCATTGTTTCCAGCGATGCTGGACTACTACCTACCTAATGGCGCTGGCGATGGTAGCCTGCTTGGTCAGCTCATCGCGCCACTTTCTGCCTGGGCCGAGCGCAGTGGTTCAGGGGACCCGCGTTTTATGACTGCGGTTCTGTTTGGTGGCATCCTCGGCTCACTCTACTCGATCCTACAATTTATTTGTGCTCCGCTGTGGGGTGCTTACTCAGACCGTGTTGGCCGGCGCAAGGTGCTGCTGATCACCATCGCAGGTCTAGCACTCAGCTATGCGGCCTGGTTTTTCGCCGCATCATTTTGGGTCCTGGTACTCGCGCGCGTGCTGGGTGGCGCGATGGGCGGCAACCTCTCAGTGGCCACAGCAGCCGTTGCCGATAGCACCACGCGCGAGAAGCGCTCAAGCGGCCTGGCAATCATCGGTATCGCATTTGGCCTAGGCTTTATCGTCGGCCCCGGGATCGGTGGTTTGTTTGCCAAAATCAACCTACTCGAAATCGCTCCGTCGTTGGGTAATTTCGGCGTCAATCCATTCTCCGTGCCTGCATTAGTGAGCTTCGCACTGGCAATGATTAATCTCATTTGGGTTGCGCGCAGCTTTAAAGAAACCCTGCCAATCGAAAGACGTGGCAAGGAGAACTCCGACCGCAGAGGTGTCCCGGTGTTGCGTATGTTTAAGAGCCGCTGCTCGGAAACGCGACGCACCAACCTAGTCTACCTGCTCTATATGCTAGCCTTTAGCGGTATGGAATTTACCCTCACTTTTTTGGCGGTCGAGCGCTTCCAATTCTCACCTGCTCAAAATGGCGGCATGTTCGTCTTCATTGGCTTTGTACTGATCCTAGTGCAGGGCGGCATCGTCCGCCGACTCGCTGCACCGGTTGGTGAAAAACGCCTCGCTGTGGCAGGGATCGCTTGCGGCATCGCAGCCTTCCTAATCCTCGCAGTCGCTCTCAACTTAGGACTGTTTTTCGGTGCGCTCGCATTGATGGCTTTCTCAATCGGTCTCGTCTCGCCGACCCTCAGCGCATTGGTCTCACTTTATACTAAAGAGGAGGAACAAGGCGCAGCAATCGGAGTATTCCGCTCGGCAGGTTCTCTAGCCCGCGCAATAGGCCCTCTCTTGGCGGCCTTCGCCTACTTTGCCTACGGCTCAAAAAGCGCCTACCTATTTGGCGCAGTCATCGTGATCCTGCCATTGATCCTTGCCCTAAAACTGCCCAAGCCAACTAAGCACAGTTAGCCATCTCCATGCTGCGACCACGTAATTGTATTCTACTATTGTAATAATTCTAATCTGCTTAAGTATGTTCACCTTCTAATGGGAGGCAGATCTGCCATTAGCTTTCCTTAATCCAAAAACGAACAAGGCACCACAACCTAATCACATTATGCCAGTAGCAACACCAAAGCAATACGCAGCGATGCTCGACGCCGCCCAACAAGGCAATTACGCTTACCCAGCAGTTAACGTCACATCGATCACTACGATCAACGCAGCGCTCAAAGCCTTCGCAGACGCAAAGTCGGACGGCATTATTCAAGTTTCCACAGGTGGCGGTCAATTCGCTTCCGGTCTAAACGTAGCAGATGCTGCTTTCGGCGCAATCGTTCTCGCTGAAGCGACACACTTGCTCGCCGAGAAATACGACGTACTCGTCGGTCTGCACACAGACCACTGCCACCCAGAGAAGGTTGAAGGTTTCCTTAAGCCGCTGCTCGAAGCTTCTCGCAAGCGCATCGCAGCAGGCAAGGGCCCGTTGTTTCAATCGCACATGTTCGATGGTTCCGTCGTTGAACTCGACGAAAATCTTAAGATCTCCAAAGAGCTGCTCAAAGAATGTGCTGAGCTCGACATCATTCTCGAAGTCGAAGCAGGTTGCGTAGGTGGCGAAGAAGACGGCCACGATACATCCAATCTTCCAGCTGAAAAACTCTACACCACCCCCGAAGACATGGTCGAAGTGTACGAAGCACTTCAGCCACTCGGCCGCTTCATTTTCGCAGCGACTTTCGGCAACGTGCATGGCGCTTACAAGCCAGGTTCAGTCCAACTCAAGCCAAAGATCCTTCGCGATGGCCAAAAGGCAGTGACTGATAAGCACGGCGACGCAGCATTCATGGAACTCGTGTTCCACGGTGGATCAGGTTCTGAGCTTAGCGACATCCGCGAAACACTCGGTTACGGTGTGGTGAAGATGAACATCGATACTGACACACAGTATGCGTTCACACGCCCTGTCGTGACTCACATCTGCGCAAACATCGAAGGTGTGCTTAAGATCGACGGCGAAGTCGGCAACAAGAAGACATACGATCCACGCGGCTACCTTAAGAAGGGCGAAGCCAGCATGGCAGCTCGCTTGGTTCAAGCAGCAGAAGATCTTTGCTCAAACGGCAAAACTATCTTCGGCACTGTCTAAGACGAACGAAACAATTCTTTAACAAAGGTTGGGCGCTGTTTGCGTCCAACCTTTTTTGTGCATGCTTTGCAGGACGCATCCACTAAGAAATTAATAAACACGATTCGGCACTACCATCTAAACTAGGGAAGAGCGCGATAAGGGAGCCGAGTTCCTTAAAATAAAGTCGAATAACAACCGGCCGCTCATTCCATTCGGAAGGAGCGACCATTTTGTTATATAAAACTCGATGAGTCAGACGATGTTTAGTCCAAGCCCAGCTTTAGACGACCTGCCTCTGAAATCATATGTGGTGTCCAAGGCGGATCCCAGACGATGTCCACTTGCGCGGCCGAAACTCCAGCCAAGGCCTCAATCCGCGTTTTTGCATCATCCGCAATGACAGGCCCCATTCCACAGCCTTGTGCAGTCAACGTCATCTTTACATTGATCCCATGCTTACCAGCTGCATCTACCTCCGCGATCTGCATGTCGTAAATCAACCCTAAATCGACAATATTGACTGGAATCTCGGGATCAAAACAGCTCTTCATTGCCTCCCAAACCTGCTCCTCGCTGAATGGCGCATCACTCTGCTCCGCTTCAGCAGCCTCAGCAGCCGTCTTTAACTCGGCCTGCGCCGCCGATCCGAGCGCATCCCAATCCTTACTCGAGAGCCGAAAGAGTCCAGAGTCTGTGCGGATGGTCACCGTGCCACCAAGCGCCTGGGAAATCACCGTGCGCGTACCAGCTGGCAACACTTGCTCTTCCCCAGCGGGAATCACTGTAGCAGTCGTATCGCGAACCAACGTCAATTCTTCGTTAAAATTCATATGCACTACAACACCCATATTGAACTCCATGTCAATAAACCTCACCGCAGGAACGCATACAGGCCTACTTATTAATTCAACTCACCACTAAAAAACTTGGCAACCCCGCAAACCACTCCACCATTGGACTTTTTTATATGACTTCCCTAGGTTCACTCACCACCGACCTTATTATAATGTATCGATCGTTTGCTCTGGCATTACGCCGGATCGCCATTCTCCTGCTCTGTGCGCTCCCACTGTTAAGTCTGGCAGCGTCCACAAAAGAAACACCGCTCGATCTCAGCATCATCGCGCAAAGCGATGCGCTGCGCCCCGATATGACATCCCAGCAAAGGATGGCATACATCAAAGCGTCGGAGCTAATTAAGCAGGGCCAGTCTGACATCCGCAGTGGTGAGAATCTGCAAGCGCAGAAGTCCTCGGCGCTGAACCCTAACAAGGATTTAAAGCACCTCCATAAACTCGGGAAGCAATTGGTCGAAGAAGGACAAGCAAAAGTCCACGCTGCCCAGCAGCAAATGATCGAGCTATTGACTGCAGTGCAAGCTCGGCAGATCACCAATCAAGGTATCGCAGCGAAGAAATATAATTTCGAACTGATCGAACAAACGTATCCGATCGCAATCCAACAAGCCGCCATACAAACACTCGAAAACTGCCGTAATGCAGGCTACTCGAACATCTTCTACGATGGCCTACACCTTATCACAGCACAGCAGAATACCAAGGCAGGCCCCGAACTACATATTGCCACGTACGACACCTTCATCCAAGCAGACGGCACACAATACAGCGTCAACGTGCCTCTCAGCCTGAAACTAATAAAAGACCAGACGACTGCCGGCTATACCTTCCAATACGACAATGAGTCAGCCTTTGAAGGTGAGAAAGTCGCGCTGCTGGCAATCGAAGTGATCGCACCTAGTACTGGATCGGACGCGCTGTTATCCGTGCGCGCACTCGACTTGAGTACCCAACGGCTAATCAGCAGCGTTCTCTTCTACATTGCAGATGCCAGTCAACTGCTGTCGCCCGTAACCACAGCAACTATTAATGCTGCAGCGTCTACGACCGCAGCGACAAGTGCAGTCGTGACAACTCCACGCACGATCCCTGTGAGCGTCAGTATTAACGATCAAAATCAGTTGATCGACAATCTCTCAGGCCTGGCCAGTCCCTACCTTTTTGAAATAGTCACCCAAGGTGATTTGGCGGCCCACCCCATCCTACTCGTAAACTTACTCAAAGATACGCTGTTGAAGAATTCAGCACTCATAATTGTTGAAGGTGACTTCATTCAACGCAGCTACCTAGCAGCCGAAGCCTACCCGAGTGCCGCCACTGCCACAGTGACGATAACATCAAAGGTAAATAACTATACAATGATAGCTAAAGCTCACGGAAGCGAACGATCATTGGAAATCGGCACAGTGACGCTGCACCTCCCACAGTAAGTGCGACACTGGCTTCGTGACACAAATGATCGAGGCCTACAATGGAGTGATTTAAACGTGTCACACCAAGCGGCGCTAAATATCCTTGAAGAGTCGTACTAACTTCACATTAAGCTTTTTGTATGCCTAAAGTAATTATTATCGGTGCCGGTGGAGTGGGTAATGTCGTCGCACACAAGTGCGCACAATTACCTGAAATTTTCGAAGAAATTGTACTCGCCTCTCGGACAGTCTCAAAGTGCGACGCGATCGCCAAAGACATTGAAGCCAAGCAAGGCCGAATAATCCGCACTGCAGCAATCGATGCCGACGATGTCGCCGCCACGACTGCCTTACTACGCGCCGAGCAGGCAGACTTAGTAATCAACGTCGCGCTGCCCTATCAAGACCTGCCACTGATGGATGCCTGCCTCGCCGCTGGTGTCGATTACCTCGACACAGCTAACTACGAGCCACTCGACGAAGCGAAATTTGAATACAAATGGCAGTGGGACTATCAGGATCGCTTCAAAGACGCTGGCCTGACCGCACTGCTCGGCTCAGGGTTCGACCCGGGCGTCACCAACATGTTCTGCGCCTATGCACAGAAGCATCTGTTTGACGAGATCGAGACGATTGATATTCTCGATGCCAACGCAGGCGACCACGGCCACCCCTTCGCGACCAACTTCAACCCCGAGATCAACATCCGCGAGATCACAGCGAATGGTCGCTACTGGGAAGAAGGCGAATGGAAAGAAGTTGAACCAATGAGCGTGCATCAAGTATACGACTTCCCAGTCGTCGGAGAACAGGACGCCTACCTGCTTTACCACGAAGAACTCGAATCACTCTGCCTAAACATAAAAGGCCTCAAGCGTATCCGCTTTTGGATGACATTCTCGCAAAAGTATCTCACTCACCTGCGCGTGTTGGAAAATGTCGGCATGACCTCGATCGAACCGATCGAGGTGAATGGCGTAAAAATCGCCCCCATCGAATTCCTCAGTAAGGTGCTACCTGACCCAAGTAGTCTCGGGCCCCGCACGAAGGGTAAAACCTGCATCGGTTGCGACATCGTCGGCACCAAGAACGGCCAGAAGAAGCGCATCTTCATCTACAACTCCTGCGATCACCAAGAGTGCTACCAGGAAGTGTCCAGCCAAGCGATCAGCTACACCACCGGTGTGCCTGCGATGATTGGCGCCCAGATGATTCTACGCGGCTTATGGAAACAGCCTGGTGTCTGGAACATGGAGCAGAACGATCCCGATCCATTCATGGAAGAGCTCAATTTACGTGGCTTGCCATGGCAGATAATTGACCTACCGCTAGAAGGCTAGCCCGTCGCGGCGTTGCGTATCGGCAAGCTCAGAATAATAACTGGCGAAGAGCGCGACACGAAGTACCAGCGTCAATAGAAGCCTGATGCAATCCTAGCATAAAGCCATTCACTATCAACAACCCCTAATAAGCGGGTTTACTCCGCGATCCTCAGAACGCCCACAAACATAAAACGGTTCGCGCACCCAAGTGCATCAGAACCAGCACGACCGCTAGAAAAAAAGGCCGAAGCACTTTACAGTGGCCTCGACCTTTTGTGCTAAATCTTTTGGCAGACTAAATGATCATGCCCGCCGCAACAGTGGCGTTAGTCAATTCATCAATCAGCACGAAGCTGCCGGTGATTCGGTTGGACTTGTAGCTGTCAGCAATCAGCGGAGCCGATGTGCGGACTTTGATACGACCGATATCATTCAAGCTGAAGGTCAAATCGTCTTCGACCTTGTGCAGCGTGTTGATGTCTACCTTGTAGCAGACCTCAGTCACAATCGCTTTCACTTCCTTAGTCGTGTGACGAAGGATGAATTTACCACTGCCAGAAAGCTTTTTGTCGGAATCAAACCAGCAGATCATCGCATCAATATCTTGAGTCGGTTCTGGCTGATTGTTCGCTTTAACAAGCATATC
>CAZIMR010000031.1:0-8455 GCA_964540215.1 uncultured Puniceicoccaceae bacterium | reverse complement strand
GGCTGTCCGTTACGGCTTTGGCCATTTGCTGGGCGCTCTTGAGTGCAGCGTCGCTCATGGCCTGCGGCTGCCAGGATTCGCGGTAATCGCCATCGACTTGGATGTGGCCGATCGGCGCACAAAAAGTAGTGCCATCGACGTGGCGAATGGTCAGCAGGGTGATCTCGTAGTCGAAATCCACAAGCCCTTCGACGATGACCTTCCCCTTGCCAGCGCGGCCGCCTTTTTGCGCATAGTTCCAAGAGGCTTTGATGTCGGCTTCAGTTTTTACCACGCTCTGACCTTTGCCGGAAGAGCTCATGATTGGCTTGATCACGCAGGGCATGCCAATTGCGTGAATCGCAGCGGTGAAGTCTTCCCGCGTGGCGGCGAATTGATAGGGCGAAGTGAGCAGGCCTAGTTCTTCAGCTGCGAGGCGGCGAATGCCTTCGCGGTTCATCGTGAGTTGGGTGGCGCGTGCGGTGGGGATGATGGTGGTTAGGCCGTCCCGTTCAATCGCAGCGAGTGTATCAGTGGCGATGGCTTCGACTTCGGGCACCACGAAGTTGGGCTTCTCTGCTTCGATCACGGCGCGGAGCGCGTCGTCGTCGAGCATGGAGATGACATGCGAGCGGTCGGCCACTTGCATGGCTGGTGCGTCGGCATACGCATCGACGGCGATGACTTCCACGCCGTAGCGTTGTAATTCGAGGGCGACTTCTTTACCCAGTTCGCCTGAGCCGCAAAGCAGCACTTTTATTGCCGTAGATGTAAAAGGAGTTCCGATGGTAGACATGTCGCGAGTCAATGGCAGGTGAGGTTTGGCTTCAACTCAAACTTGCAAATGCCTGCAGTCCGCTTCATTTTATAATCTTTCCTGTATAGTGCTGCTTTTTTATCGTCACTTTAAGCGTTATTCTTGCCGGCTGCAGCTGGAGACTCCGAGGCACGGAGCGTTGAAGGCGCCGCAACAATCCTCATTCCGACTCTCTCCTTGCTCAGTGTCTCAGTGCCTCCAGCGATAGCGAGTGGTAAAAAGCCGAGCTTAGGTGCGGATTCCAAAAGCACCGAGTTTACCATGTTGCAGGCCTCTGTCGGGAACCGATTTCGATTCAGTGCTCAGTTAATTGAATAAATCGAGAGTCGGCTTATTGTGATTCGCGATGATGGCGCGCAGGCGGACTCCGATCTTATCGGCGATGGCGATCATATCGTTCGCATCGGATTCAGAAAGATGGGTGCTGCAATTACGTTTCCAGAGGCCGAGCCATGCTTCGAAATGAACCCCACCTAGGTCAAGGGGATAGATGCTTCATTGGCATGCCGCCGCGATACATTGCAGGGCCTCCGATTAGACCAGACCAAAAGTCTGCAAGGACAGTAATAGGGACAGGACAGTAATAGGGACCAGCTCATTTAAACTTCCGGCTTGTTCGTGCTTGAGTTACGAAAAAACAAAAAATAACAATATTAAAGAATCTCATGTCCACTAAACTCAGGGCACATCAAAGTATCGTTCCCTGAGAGGAGCTTGACCACAAGCGGCTCCACTCAGGAAGTGAGATTCTATTACAAAAAATAAATAAGTTACGATGAAATCACTCAGGCAACAATTCCTTATCCTCATATCAGGCCTGACGGTCACGCTGTGCGTGGCGCAAGCCAAGCCGAATATCGTTTTCATTATGGCGGACGACATGGGCTATGAGTGTCTTGGCATCAACGGTGCGGACGATTACGCTACGCCGAATTTGGACACACTGGCGGCGGCGGGGATGCGTTTCACAAACGCGTACGCAAGTCCTCTGTGTACGCCTACACGTGTCAAAGTTATGACAGGGCAGTATAACGTCCGAAATTACGAAAAATTCGGTGTGCTTCCTCGAGGTGAAACCACTTTTGCTCACATTCTCAAAAACAGTGGTTACCGCACGGCGATCGTGGGCAAGTGGCAGTTGGGCTCGGAGGCAGACAGTGCACAGCATTTCGGCTTTGAGGAGTCCTTCCTGTGGCAACAGTCTGGGCGGCGAACAAAGCGAGGCACAACTTTCGACAGTCGACACAGTAACCCAATTTTCGACATCAACGGTGTCACGGTTGAATACAACAATGGAGAGTTCGGGCCGGATCTCTGTGTGGATTTCATTAACGATTTTATCGAGACTAATCAAGACGAACCCTTTTTGGTATATTTTCCAATGTTGCTTCCTCACTGCCCATTTGTGCCAGTGTCCGGCATTGAAGACTGGGATCCTACATCACCAGGCAGTTCGACCTACGTTGGAGATCCAGCCTACTTCGGCGATATGGTGAGCTACATCGATATACTGGTGAAGCGTATCGTGGACAAGCTGGAGTCACTGGATTTGATGGACAACACGATCCTCATTTTTACTGGGGATAATGGAACCGACAGTCCAGTCGTTACTTCTTTCAATGGCGAGAATATCCGCGGAGGCAAGGGCAAGATGGATGATTCGGGGACCTTGGTCCCATTGATTGTATACGGACCTAGTACGGTCGCCGCAGGCGTTGTGACCGACGAAATAGTGGACTTCGCTGACTTCTTGCCCACGTTTTGTGATATTGCCGAGACCCTGCTTCCAGAGGATCACCCAAGAGATGGAGTCAGCCTTTGGGGCACTTTTCAAGGTCTTCCCGGGCGTGATAAACCCTACGCTTATATTTGGTACAGTCCGCACGGTGAAACGGAAAAGGCGAAGGTCTACGCGAGAAATAAAACCCGTATGTTGCGCCGCCGAGGCTCCGAAGCTGAGCTTGAATACTTCGACTCCGCAAGGCCTTTCACGCTGACGAGCATTGACATTAGTAACTTGGATAGTGAAGAGACTGCAAGGTTTGAGGGTCTGCTTGAAGTCATCACTAAACATGACAAGATTAGGTAGTCCTGGGACGGTGTTCATGTTTGCGCAGGAATTCTACTGATTCTACCGTCCGGCTTTAGTTCATGCTAGAGACTTTAAAGGGACAAGACTTTAAAGGGACAGGCTAAATCGAAGACTTGGGATTACCAATGCCACCGCTGATCAGCGAGGTGGCCGTTTATTGAAGCTAGCGGGGTTCGTCCCGAATGTCTCAATCTTGTACTGTTTTTTGAGCGAAATGAGCGGATAAAACCACGTGTCCGAAGTCGCAGTACTCGTCCTCGAGAGTTGACTCAAATGAAACATGAATCACATATGTTTGAACTGATTGTCATATGTTTCATGCAGTGAGAAAATTGCTAGGTGCTATGCATCGGTATACATCTTTATTTTCCAATTTTATCAGAGACTTATGGCAACGTTTCGACTGAGGCTGTGGCGAGTGGATTAGCCTGCGTGACGTATAATTATTCGGCTGATGTAGAGGATGCGCTGCTGGCAGCGATGAGCTTGGATTATACCAATTTTTATGCGATAATACTCAATGATAACGACGCATTCTAGAATGAGTAGTTCGCGCTTAGTCCTAGACGGTAACCGTCAATGTCACCACCACTAAAGTAAGCCGCTTCAGCCTTTACATGGATATCATCAGTGACGTTGGCTTCGCAGCCGAAAGCATAGTTCATTATAGTTTCAACAGGGTCTGCGACTTTTTTCTCGACTGGAAAGTCTGGTTCTGTAGCAGGATTTGTCAACTGCCGCGCATTGAGCTTCACAGCATCATCTCCCAAGTCCTGCCAGACTGAGATGCTAGCGTATGGAATAATCAGATCGAAATCGAGATAGCGTACAGTTACACCGAGTTCAGCATAAGGGACTTCGTCTTCCAAATCGTCGTATTCAGTCTGACCGAAAGTCCCCACCCCTCCTTTGATTTCAGAGAAATTACCGATACGCATGCTTTGATAGCCGAGCGTGAGCCAAGGTTGCAGCGAATAAGTGTCATTTTCGATCCAGTTATATATCACCGTCGCAGCAACAAAGTAAAAGTCTGTATCATAGTCGGTGTTTGTTCTTCCATCGTCATTTCGTAGCGACGAATCAGTGGAGAGTTGCCCGAACCCACCAACCAACGTTAGCGTAAAATCGCCGAGCTCCGTCGCACCACCAGCGGAGAAGGTATAACCGTCCGCATTAGACGACGAACGGCCTCCAGCGCCGTCCGTATTTTTAAAATTGAGGTCCTGCTCGATATAGCTAAAAGAACCGCCAAGAGAAAAATTTGAAAATTTGTGAACATAAGCCAGTGAGCTGCTGTGCAACTCGACGTCGCCCTTGTATTCGCGCCCTGATTCATCGCCAGAGTTATAATCTGAGTAACTTCCAGACACGTTAAGGCCAGATTTATTTCGCACGGCTTTTCCCATTGCGTTGGCTGCTTCTAGGCTAGTGAACGATGTCGCTTGAAGACCTGCCACATGAGCAAGGCGATCTCCATTGAACGCAGGGTTTGCTAATGCAAACAAACTAGAATTTAGACAAAATAATGCAGCAATTATATATAGGGCAACTCTCATGAGTTATGGTCATGGGTTGATGCGTACGCCTATGCAAAGTAATAAAATTAAATTTTTTGTTATGCGAATGATTGTTTTTCTCAATTCCGATTTCATTTCCAATGATGAGTTGGTCGATAAACTTCGTTGATGTAGGTCAATCAATTGAGACGGGAGCGGGAGTGGCGATGATCAGGGTTATCGCTATCAGCCTGGGCTTACCAATGCCACCGCTGATCAGCGAGTGACATTCAACGTTACAGGGGCGCTCTCCATTTGCCGTGTTCCTTGATCAAATCGATTAGGCGGTCGAGGGCTTCTTCGGCGGGCACGTTATACTTTACGCATTGTTTGCCGACGTAGAGATTAATTTTGGCGGGGGCGCCACCGACATAGCCGAAGTCAGCATCAGCCATTTCGCCAGGGCCATTAACAATGCAGCCCATGATCGCGATGGTAACACCTTTGAGGTGGTCGGTGCGTGCGCGAATGGTTTGGGTGACACTTTGTAAATCAAACAGGGTGCGACCGCAACTCGGGCAGGCGACGAATTCGGTTTTGGTGATGCGTGCGCGGGCGCCTTGTAAAATATTGTAAGCGAGGGTGGTGGCTTTTTCGAGAAGTGGTTCGGTCTCGATGCTGATCGCGTCGCCGATACCATCGCAGAGCAGAGCGCCGCTGAGAATGCTGCTTTCGAGTAGGCGATCTGAAAAGTAGTCTTTCGGCTCTAGCGTGTTGGTGAGGGTATTGCGTATCCAGATCGGTGCGTCCGGCACGAAGGCTTGTGCGGCTTCGGCAAGGGCACGGTAGCTGCCGACGGGGTGTCGTGTATCCGCTGCGGCACTACGTGTGAGAATCAGGCGCTCGCTGCCCATTGGGGCAAGTTGTGCACCAATCTCGTCGCGTAAGGCGTCGGCTTGGCAGTCAATGGCGCAATTGAAGCCTTTTTGGCGGCAAAACTGTAGTAGATTGGCTGCATAGAAGGCGTCTTCTTTCTCAATATGTTGTAGCAGGATGATGCCGGCGAGGCCGCCTTCAGGCCATTCTAAGGCTTCGAGGTCAGTGAGGTCGACCGCGTCGGACAGTTCGAGTACAAAGGCTTGCACCACGCTGTGGAGGGCTTCGTGCAGTCCAGTAAACGCGGCTAAGTCTTCGTTGCCATTAATCCGGATTTGGAGGCCTTCAAGCTTACTTTCTTTGAGCG
Source organism: uncultured Puniceicoccaceae bacterium (assembly GCA_964540215.1). Lineage (GTDB taxonomy): Bacteria > Verrucomicrobiota > Verrucomicrobiia > Opitutales > Coraliomargaritaceae > Lentimonas. The sequence goes on along the minus strand of CAZIMR010000031.1, from coordinate 2,828 downwards.
AGCTCTGGGTGCGGCAAACGTCTTGAATGATTGCTGCAGTTGCGCTGATCGGATGCTGGGTTTTGACGATCACGGCGGGGACGAGGTCGCCGCCGATGCTACATTTAGGGCCGAGCTCAATGACGCGGGTGCTGCGGCGATTGAAGTCGAACGGGTTGATGCTGTCTTTGGTCTCGGCCGAAAGTGGCAGGTCTGCTTGTTGAGTCCAGAGCGCCATTGCTTTGTCGGCGAGGTCGCGGGCGACGGGCACTTCGTAAATGGGATCTTCGGTGAGTGAGACGCGAATGGTATCGCCCAGTCCATCGTTGAGCAGTGCGCCAATACCGATCGCGCTTTTGACGCGGGCATCTTCGCCGTCGCCAGCCTCGGTCACGCCGAGGTGCAGGGGGTAGTTCATGCCTTCTTCGGCCATGCGAGCCGCGGCTAAGCGGTAGGCCTCGATCATGACTTTGGGATTACTCGCTTTCATCGACAGGCAGATGTCGTGATAGTTGTGACTCTCGGCGATACGGATAAATTCGAGTGCGCTTTCAACCATGCCGAGTGGTGAGTCACCGTAGCGATTCATCAGTCGGTCAGAGAGGGAACCGTGGTTGGTGCCGATGCGCATGGCGCGGCCAAGCTCTTTGCAGCGCAGAACGATCGGCGAGAACGCTTGGTGCAGGCGCTCGAGTTCTTCGGCATAGGCCGCGTCGGTATATTCGAGTACGGCAAACTTCTTTTTGTCGGCGTAGTTGCCTGGGTTGATGCGGACTTTTTCGACATGTAGCGCGGCTTCCATTGCAGCGGTTGGCAGGAAGTGGATGTCGGCGACCAGTGGCACGTCGCACTTGGCGGCACGAAGTTTTTTTGAGATTTCGCCGAGGGCTTTGGCCGCGGCTTTGTTGGGTGCTGTGATGCGGACGATCTCGCAGCCTGCTTCAGCCAAGGCAAGGGTTTGCGCTACGGTGGCGTCGACATCTTGCGTATTGGTCGTCGTCATCGATTGGATGCGGATCGGGTTGTTGCCGCCGATGGCGACATTGCCGATTTGGATGACACGTGACTCGCGGCGCTTCGCCTGAAAGCGCGATGCGCTGTAATCGAGATTGGAGAGTGTAGTCTGAGGCATGGTAAAACTGTGATGCGCTCTTTTTATTTAGCGCTTTCAGGCGCCTCGAGGGTTCTGCTTTTCTCTAAGGGGACTGCAGGTGATGCTTCAGCCTCATCGCCTTGACCGATGCCAATATCTTGGCCGACGCGCTTGACGTCGAAGAACGTGACGTAAATCACAAAAGAAAGTAGCATTAGGATGCAGGCAGTATACGTACCTTCCATTATTTTACGAGGCAGCGGTCGGCCGGTAATTTTTGAGATGGTGGCGAAGAGCATGTGGCCGCCATCTAGAACAGGGATTGGTAGCACGTTAAAGATCGCGAGATTGACGTTAATCAATGCGAGGAACCAAACGAGGTCGATCCAGCCATAGCGGGCCATCGCAGTGAGACCGTGCACGATGCCGACGGGGCCACTCATGTTGCGCACTTTGACGTCTGATTTCTGGCTGACGAGCGCAACAAGTGTCATCTTCATAGTGTTGGCCATGATAGTGATCTGCTCGAAAGGGTTGCGATGTACTCGCTCGGTTTGCGCTGCGTAGTAATAGGCGAATCCAAACCGTGGGGAGTCTTCACCGGGAGCGATTCTAGGCTCGATTGGCAGGATGACTTCTTGACCATCGCGCAGGAGGGTGACGTCGATACTGCCGCCTTGATGGTTTTTCAGATAAACGCTGAGGAAGGCTGCGGAGGTAATCGATTCGCCATTGAGGGCAATCGGTTGGTCGCCTGGCATCATGCCCGCTTCGAATGCGGGCATATTCTCTTGCACCATGCTGACGACGAGGTGGGTGCCAGGTTGCACGCCGAGGGTGCGGATGTCTTCGGAACTGACGAGCACTGGGTGAGTGGTTAAAGTGAGCTCTTTATCACCACGTAGAATAGTGACTTCGGAGGTCGGGATGCCTGAGTCGTTGCGGCCAGTGCCGGTCATCACCGCATTTTGTAGCTGCATCCAATCGCCGATCTGCTCGTTGTCGATTTTAAGAATGGTGTCGCCTGCGAGAAGGCCTGCTTCGAAGGCTGGGCCTGGCACGACTTCCCCTACGGAATTGAGGATTTGCTCGGGGACCACGTCGACGGTGGTGGTTTTAATAATGTCGCGACCGACGCCCCAGAGAATCAGGGACAGGCAGAATGCGAGGATAATGTTAAACACAGCGCCCATCACGGCGACAATCATCTTATCAGCATAAGAGATCGGTGGTAGGTCTTCGCTCTCGTCGTCTTCGCCGCCTTCGATTCGACCCATGTCGGCGAGCTGTGGTAGCGAGACATAGCCGCCGAGTGGCAACAGTGAGATGCGGAAGTCGGTGCCGCGCCATTTCCAGCCGAATAGGCGCGGTCCGAAGCCGATCGAAAACCGATCGGCGACCAAGCCGCGCTTTTTAGCGGCAATAAAGTGGCCGAGCTCGTGGATGAAAATGCAGAAGCTTAGCGCGAGCAGGGCGATGGCGATATAGAAAATATTGAGAAGCATGGCGGATGACGAAACCTGAGGGCTGAGGGCTGGGCTTAAAGAAGTGAGAAGTTGAGCCTTGGAGGCGTTACTGTGATTTAAAGTTGCGGGCAATTTGCCGCGCGCGGTGGTCGATTTCGAACAGTGCGTCGAGGTCGGTGGCGGCGGCAGGGTTGATGTTATTGAGCGTCTGCTCGATCACGCGTGGGATGTCGAGATACGAGATTTCGTGGGCGAGGAAGCGCTCGACGGCGATTTCGTTGGCCGCATTA
>CAZIMR010000030.1:0-8530 GCA_964540215.1 uncultured Puniceicoccaceae bacterium | reverse complement strand
TGAGCGGGGAGGGCTTGTCAATAGTCGCGTACAGTCTAACGCATGATTCACTACAGCATTTTTTGGGTTGTTTTAAATTTGTTCGCAATTAAGTTTTAAAGCTTATGCTCATGTATCGCAGCATTGGCTTCATTCCATCTATGGTCACTCAACTATATTAACTCATTATGCCCCGTATTTGCCTGTTACTTTCGTTTCTGATTTCTGTTCAATTTGCTGGCGCTGCTCTTGAGGCACGAAGCGCTCATTTAAAAGGCATTCATTCGCTGTACATGACGGTCGATACAACCATCGCATCCGATATCAAATCGAGTGAACGTCTCGACTTAAATGATATTATGGAACTCCAACTCAGGCGCGGTAATGTCGCTCTAAATACCTATGTGTTGAATCAACCAGAGGTAAATATCCCGCTTATTCAACTTTCAATCGATACCTCCAGTCGCATTGCTTCCGGTGAATTTGAGTTGATCCTGCAAGTGCGCGATTTTGTGACGATTGATCGGAATGGCGAAAAGACTGTTGCGGCCGTTTTTGAAATGCGTCGTCGCGGTAGCTCCAGTTCAGGCTCGAAGCAGGTTGAAGTTATAAAGGCAGAGCTGCGCGATATGATGGTCGACTTTGTCACGACCTTCAGCGAGATCAATCCGAAGAGGTAGATGGCGGAACTAGAGTGAGTATTTATAGACAGCTGGCTGGTTACACTCGTTTTTATGGAATGTGCTCTTTTCTTGTAAATAACCCATTTTTTTACCCAAAAAGCTCATATGCCCTCAAAAATCGACTTCCTGCTGAGCTCTTGACCCGCCTTTTAGCTTAAAGGCTAACTTTGGTGTTCGACCAATAGCTCTGTCGATGCAGCGGCCTGACTCTTTTTGCTAGGCGAACGGCATTCTTTACGATACACCTCCGTTTCTTATTAAGCCGCACCGTGAAAGGGCGGCTACATGCTTCGGGAGAGATCCGACTTTTTTAGCATGCACCTATTATCCAAGCTGCAGTCAAATCCGACTCAGCCATCCAAGTGTCGCATGATCGGAGAATCGTCTGTTTAAGACGGCCAGCGCGGCCCACTACTCAAAGCAAATCGTTATGTCATTTTCTGAACTGGGACTCCTTCCCGAACTCGTTGCTGCCGTTGAAGCCAAGGGCTACACCACTCCTTCGCCCATCCAGGCACGTGCCATCCCAGCTGTGCTGGAGGGCCGCGACGTCCTCGGCGGCGCACAAACTGGCACGGGTAAAACCGCCGCCTTTAGTTTGCCGATGCTGCAGATCCTTTCTGAGGCTGAGTTTAACGGTCAAAACAAGCGCCCCCGTGCGCTCGTTCTCGCACCGACTCGTGAGCTCGCGGCACAGGTGCATCAAAGTATCGTTGATTATGGTCAGCATGTGAACATCCGTTCGTTTGTGATTTTCGGCGGCGTGGGTTCTCAGCCGCAGATCAATGCACTCCGTCGTGGACTCGACATTGTCGTTGCCACACCAGGCCGCTTGCTCGATCTCTGCCAACGTGGTGAGATGAAACTCTCAAACATAGAGATGCTAGTGCTCGACGAAGCTGACCGCATGTTAGACATGGGCTTTATCAATGACATTAAGAAGATTCTGCAATTGATGCCTGCCAAGCGTCAGAACTTGTTCTTCTCGGCCACCTATACCAAGGAAGTCAAGAAGCTTGCCGATTCCATGCTACACAATGCGGTGGAAGCTGAAGTGGCTGCGCGTAATGCCACTGCAGACCGTGTCGATCAAGAGGCGTATAGCGTCGCTCAAAATGCAAAACCACAATTTCTAGCCGAAATGATCGAGCAGTGGGAGTGGACGCAAGTGCTGGTCTTTTCTCGCACTAAGCATGGCGCTAATAAGCTCGCTAAGTATTTGGATAAGCAAGGCATTAGCGCAATGGCGATTCATGGCAACAAGAGCCAGTCCGCTCGTGAAAATGCGTTGAGCATGTTCAAGTCTAATGAAATCCGTGTGATGGTCGCGACTGATATCGCTGCGCGTGGTCTCGATATCGCGGACTTGCCGCATGTGGTGAATTACGAGCTGCCCAATATTCCCGAAGACTATGTGCACCGTATCGGCCGCACGGGTCGTGCTGGTAAGGCGGGTAACGCAGTCTCACTCGTCAGTGATGTGGAAGAGGGCTACCTCTGGGACATCGAGAAGACGATGAAGAAAAACATTCCACTCTTCAAAATTGATGAACGTGGCGAAAAGGTAGCGATGCCACGACCAGCGACACGCTCGAAGAAATCCCGTCCCGCCCCGGGGCAACAAAACCGTGGTGGAGGCGGTCGCGCCGGCGGTGGTCGTTCACAGGGTGGCGGTCGTTCACAGGGTGGGGGTCGTTCCGGCGGTGGTCGTCCGCAAGGTGGGGGTCGTTCGGGCGGCGGTCGTTCACAGGGCGGCGGTAGCTCCAGCGGTGGTCGCACGCAAGGCGGTTTAAGCGGTTCGTCGCAAGGCGCAGCGCCGAGTCGTTCGCGCGGCCGCAACCAATAATTTTTCATTGTAGGGCGGACTGTAAAGTCCGCCCTTTTTTATGTGCGAATCGCTTGAGTCTTTAAGTGTGGCCTCCGTCATGAGAGGGGGAGTATTTCGCTGGTCTGTATTCCATTTCGTGACTTTTGAGCTTGTTTGAGTCTGTTTGGGAGATGCCCTCGCGTTGAGGGCGCGAGCTCGCACGCCACAGTGTTGCTAAATCAACGTGCCGACGCTTTTCATTCGCCATTTAGGCGGCGGCCATTTAGCGGATTAGGGTATGAGTTCTATTAATGATTTAATTCAAACAGTGGCGGCGCTTCGTGAGCCGGAGACAGGTTGCCCTTGGGATATTGAACAGACCCACCAGTCGATCACCGATTGCCTGATCGATGAGTGCTGCGAATTGCTGCAGACCATCGATAGGCTCGATATGCATCATATGGAAGAAGAGTTGGGAGATGTGCTGCTACAGGTTGTGATGCACGCGCAGATGGCGAAGGAGGCTGGGCATTTTGATTTTGATGCAGTGTGCAAGGTGGTGAACGATAAGTTAGTTCACCGCCATCCCCATGTGTTCGGCACCGATGCGCTGTGCGATTCTGAAGCCGTGCTGAAGCAATGGGATGCCATTAAGGCAGCAGAGGAGAAACGTGGTCCTAAACAAGCTGGACGTTTTAAGGATCTACCGAATCAATTACCGGCGCTGATGTATGCACAGGATGTCTATAAGCAAATTCTTAAAGAAAATATGGATGCTACGGATGTGATTGATGCGGGTGGCATTGCGATGACCGCGCAAGCATTGGCTGATGATGAGTTAGTGCTCGGCAAGCAGTTGTTTGAGATTGCTGCGGCTTGCCGAATTAAAAAACTTGAACCCGAGACAGCGCTTCGCCGCTATGCGCAAAATGTGGTCGATCAATTAGAGTCGAACGATGGGGTGTAGTCGTAGAAAAGTGATTTCCAGTGTCCAATAAATGTTTTTAAGCCTTAATAACGGCGAGTCCGTGTCTATCAATGTGCGCCGCCGCAAGGGCATGCGCCATTTGCGGCTCAGTTTGGATCATCGAAATCAAGCGGTGGTTTCGGTGCCGTGGCGTTGCTCAGATCGAGAGGCGCTAAAATTCATAGAGACGCAACGTGAATGGCTGGAAGTACAGTTAGCCAAAGTGCCGCGTCCGCGTACGGTAGCTGATTGGTTGACTGAGCATCCGCAACTGACGGGGAGTGGCGATCGTTTTACCGTGCGCGTTGAATCGACGGAGCGTCTCCGCGCGGATTATATTTTTGACCAGGGTGGAGCGGAGATCGTCTTGCGCATCCCGTATCAGGGTGATGATGTCGACGGGGCATTGTTGGCCTTGGTGCGACGTTTTGCGAAAGATGCGATGCTGTGCCGATTGGCATATCACGCCAAAAGTTTGGATTTGAAATTTTCCAAACTCAGTGTGCGCGACCAAGCGAGTCGCTGGGGTTCGTGCTCATCGAGCGGTGGGATCTCATTAAATTGGCGCTTGGTTTTGGTGGCTCCTAAATTACAGGATTATGTGATTTTGCATGAGCTAGCGCATTTGACTGAGATGAATCATTCGAAGCGTTTTTGGAGCTTACTCGATCAGTATGATCCAAAGCGTGAGTTACATGAGGGGCAACTCGACGCGTTAACCGCAGAAATTATGCGTGTTGGGCGCTGTTAAGTTCTTTTGTAGGAGGTCTTGCTATAGGCTAAGATCAGGTTTTCCGGCATTCTACTCGCGCTTAAGGTCTATTCGACATTAACACTGTGTGAACCTGCCGCCTAGTAGTGCGGTTATTTTGAGCTTCGTATTATCGAGCAATCAGACTATTATTTTACGATTATTATTCCACTGGAACTGCCTGTGTTAAATTTACTTAGAACTGCATCATTATAAATCTTATGAGTTCAAATGATATCGATCCACTAAAGCATAAGCACACTGGCTGCACACGGCTCTTAAAAGCGGGTGCCTGTTCGTTGGCTGGCCTCGGTTATGCGATGCATGAAGCCGCTTTTCGCTTGGAGGTTGTCGTCGGCAGTATCCTTGTTAGCAGCTCATTCTTTATGCCGCTGACCTTGGTCGAACACCTGATTTTGGTTGGTAGTGTATTACTGGTACTGATCGTCGAGATTTTGAATTCTGCGATCGAAGCGGTCGTCGACGATATTTCACTTGAACGTCGATCACTGGCTAAACAGGCGAAAGATATGGGTAGTGCAGCGGTCTTTATTGCGCTGATTAATTGTGGTATCTGTTGGTCGACCGTGGTCTATACGAATTGCTAGGCACTCGCTGCTTATTTGTGCACAACGCTGCCCCGCGGGGCTCTTGCACAATCAGTCACTTAAATGCAACGCGTCTCTTACATATCGACTAGCGTAATTCTTAGACGGCGAATTAATTTCCCAGTTAAGTCTTTCAAGGGGACTAAAAGATGTTGCACATGGAATTCAATGTTGGACGTGCGGTGCTGAACGTCCAAGGTATCAAGCAATGCTGCACATCGTCTTATTTAATCCCGAAATACCTCAGAATACTGGCAATATCGGCAGGCTCTGTGCGATTACTGAGACGCGCTTACATTTGATTCATCCGCTTGGTTTTAACATCACCGATAAGCAGATTAAGCGCAGCGGCATGGACTATTGGCACTCACTCGATGTGCACCATCACGATGATTGGGCAGCGTTCAAGGCAAGCGATTCTGCTCCTAGGCGTCTGTGGTTGTTTACCACCAAGGCAGATCACGTTTATTGGGATGTACAATACGCTGAGGACGACGGTCTAGTCTTTGGCAGCGAGGGGCACGGCGTGCCAGACTGGTTGCATGCTGAACTAGAAGGGCAACGAGTGACCATTCCGCATAAAAACACGAAACTTCGCTCACTGAATCTTTCGACTTCGGCAGGCATTGGAACTTACGAAGCATTGCGGCAACTCGCATTAGGGTAGGAGCGTTGAGCCATAAGCGCACACATCTGTGCGCCTCAAATACTGACTGCTAAAGGCATTTATGACGCTATAAGCAGTTACAGTTGAACACGATTGGCGCGTCGTTATTTAGATTCTGTCGGAGTATCGATCAGCGCCCCGAGGAAAACCAGCTCGGTTTCGCCCGTATTACGAATTGCCTGAGTCTCACCATCGCGTGTAATTTGTAAGGTGCCTGGTGTAAAAGGATGTTCGACGCCATTATCAACGACGATGCCGTTGCCGGAAATGCAGTAATAGAAGTCCTCATCGCCATTGTGAGAATGCGCGCCGACGCTGGCACCTGGTTCTAAGCGAACGAGGCCAACACTCTTAATCGCACTGCCTGGGACTAGGTCCAACAGTTTGTGCGCGTAGGCGGTTCCCGTACCACCTCGTACACCTTCTGCAACATCTGGAACTATATCATGAACACAATTAATCATACATCTGTTTTAAATTGTTATGCTTGCCTGTCATCAAAAAAATGCATGCGCCAGATGGATTGTTTTTACTAATCTGGTTATTCAGGTATATATCGAACAGGTTGTTCCTTTTTTTATATTTCACTGTCTTTGCCGTCACCTTATATAGCTCTATATTGCATCACTAAAGCGCCTAATAAGTTGTTTTAAGTGCCACTAGCTTACTTAACTATTTAACGTCTTTGTTAAGTATAATAACGTATTTTTAACTCGATATTTTCATATATTTATTTATTAAATAAGTGATGAAAGCGCTTATTGTAGAAGATGAAGAGTTAGTTTGTGAATTGTTAGCCAGTGTCGTCACACGCGAATTTGAGTTCAATTATGTTAAGGAGGCTAGTGATGGTGAAGCAGCGTGGGCACTGTTTAAGATAGAAAAATTCGATTTTGTCGTATTGGATTTGATGCTCCCAAAACTTGATGGTTTGAGTCTTGCGCGGCGGATACTTGGGGTGGCTCCTGATGTTCGAATTTTAGCACTTTCGAGTGAGTGCGATGACTATACGATCCGCGAAGTCACGCGTAGCGGGATCCTTGGTTTTGTACATAAACAAGAGATGTCGCTCGAAACATTATTTACCGCATTTAATGATGTTTCGGCTGGGCATACTTATTATTCTGAGAATGCACAAAAGATCATCACTGGCATGTGGCAAGATCCAGATGCCTATTATAAGGTATTGTCGGATCGGGAGTTGCAGGTTCTTCGATTGATAGCGCAAGGCCACGACCATGTTAGTGCGGGCGAAATATTGGGTATCAGTGAATTCACCATCCGGCGCCATAAGCACAATGTGATGAAACGACTCAACATTAGTGACGAAGCCAGCCTAGTACGCTTTGCGTTTGAAAAAGGTGTGGTCAAATCTAAAGGCGGTCTCGATTGGACTGCTATCTCGCACCGTAAGCAGACAACCTAGCAGCAATAGGATTTATCTTAGGATTCAAATATTGTAGCTAGAACTGTATCGAACTTGCTCTATACATAATATCCCGACCTCACACGCAACGTATGGGCGCCGGGACTTGTTCCGAGCCTGAAAGGCGACAAAACCGTTCGTGAAGCGGGCCGGACCACCGCAGGTGAGCGTCCTTAGCCGATCGGAACGTATGGGCGCCGGGACTCGAACCCGGGACCCTCGGTTTAGAAAACCGATGCTCTATCCAGCTGAGCTACGCCCACATATCGTTCCGCATTCACGAGAATCGACGAACAAAGCAGTTTTGCCTGAACAAGCAATACGAATATTATGATCTTGAGGCGTGATATGAGCCGCTGAAGCCAAAGCGCGCTAGCTCTGTTTTAACCACTCAACCAACTCGCTGTCGCGGGTGATTGTGGTGGCCTGTTGATATTAAGGCGCAAGTTGCTCTTTGTAGGCAGCTTGGTTATAGCGTTTGCCGTGGAGCAACACTTTGGCGCGATGGCCTGGTGCGCGCACGATGCGGCCGAGGGCTTGGTGGATGCGGCGCATTGCTGGGATGATATAAACATCGCTGAAGGCGGCGTCCCTTTCCATACTGGGGTGGGTGTCCATCTTGGCGTCTTGGATGGCGTTGACTTCCGGCAGGGCGGGGCCGACGACCATCGCGATATCAATCCGACCGCCAAGCTTGTCGACGCCTTCGGCATAGCTGGAGCCTAAGATAAGGAAGAGGGCGTCGGCCATCAGCAGGCCTTCGTCGATAAACGATTCTTGCTCGGCTAGATCGACGCCGCGCGGTTGCACTTGAATGCGTGTCCCAGGATTCAGCGCGTCGAGGTAGGCTTTGATATTTTCGGCGTAAAGATAGGAGGCAAAAAATACGGCGACGGGCACGCCGGGGCTGTGGTCGATCAGCGTGGCGATCGTGCGTGCGGTAGATTCATAATATTTGTCGCGTTGTTTGTAGCGGGTATCCACGCGGGTATCGATGGCGACGCTATAAGCATCGTCTCGCCATGGTGCATGGCCGAGTGCGAGTGTGGCATTCTCCGCGGTGAGGCCACAGTGTTCGCGAAAACTCTGAATCGGGGAGAGTGTGGCAGACATTAAGATGGTCCCACCGAAGGGGGCGGAACAGTCCGCGATCCATTGACTGGCGTTGAGGCAGGAGGCACGGAGCGTGCCAGTCGTGGGTGACCAGTGCAGCCATTGGTGCGCTGGTTCGGCAAGGCGCTGTGCCAAATCGGGAATGCGCCAAACGATGTCGATGGCGAAGGCAGCCGTGGTTGTGTAATCGAAAGGAGCGTCCTTGAGTTGCCGCGTAAAATCTTCGCACAAGTCGAGCATTTCGGAGAGCGTATCCGAGGACAGTGGTTCTTTTGGGGTCAAGGATTCTAGGCAATTGCTGAGCTCTTCGCCAATACTGAGTAGATGGTGCGGTGCCCCTGCGTTGCGCAGCTCTTCGAGCGCGAGGAGGAGGTCGGCTGCGCTCAGCTCGGCACTGAGTGCATCAGCCGCGCGCGCAGGCAGGTTGTGTGCTTCGTCGACGATGAGTAATGTCTTGGCCGGATCGAATCCATGCTGCTCAAGAAAGACGACGCGACTGGCGGGCGAAAATATATAGTTGGTATCACCG
>CAZIMR010000029.1:0-8537 GCA_964540215.1 uncultured Puniceicoccaceae bacterium | reverse complement strand
AAAAAGCTTAAGGCTGGTATGCAGCAGCGAAATGCTGCTGCGCAGGATTGATCTCTGCATCGTTGTGACTATGGTGCGTGCTATGAGATTAACAATTCCAGTCATATGCGTTGCCTTGGATGCATTGTCATTACCGATTTGTGCAGGAGAGATTGTGCCTACCACATTTTTCTGAGGGGATGCTTCACTTAAAACAGTCAGAGAGCGAAGCTGGTGAGGTACACTCATTTCGCTCTGTGATTTCGATGAATGCCCGGATTGAAAGCGAGAAGCCGAATCTGACTTCGACCAACTAAGAAACTATGGATTTAAAGCAAATGCTCAAAAGCTGGGTGATCGTCGCGTTCGGCGTGCTGATCGCCTCCAACACTGCTTCTGGTATACATTATGATAGCCGCGAAGCGCTGATCATCGCGGTGCTGCTGCTCAGTGCCTGTAATGTCTTTCTCAAGCCATTACTCATGCTCTTCTCGCTGCCCTTCATTATTCTGACGTTCGGTATTGGTATTTGGGTGATCAACGCACTGCTGTTCCTCTTCGTTGCGGCGCTCGTGAGTGGCTTCCATATCGATAGTTTTGGCAGTGCGCTTTGGGGCGCACTCGTAGTCAGTATTACCAGTGGCGTGGCGACTCTTCTATTCGGTCGTGCGAACGTAAATATCAATTTCGGGCGGGTCGGGCCCACTTCAGGCGCAGGGTCGCAAGCGCGGGGCACGAGTCAATCGCGTCAGGCAAAGCAAGTCATCGAAGATGACGCCGATGTAATCGATATTTAAGGAGGGCAATTTGTTGCTTCTTTTAAATGGTCTGAGGGTGACTCGCCCCTCATTGTTTGATGCTATGGGCAAGTCGCCCGCGCTCCTGTCGCGTTCGTTCATCTCTCGCGCCCTTGGCATTGACGAGACCGAAATCGTCTGTTTTCTTCGCATCCTTGTGCAGCGGGCATTTCACCTGTTTAGCCAATTTAAGCAGCTTCAATTTAACTATTTATGTCAACTAACTCAAAATACGATCTCGTTGTGATCGGCGGTGGTCCCGCTGGTTATGCCGCAGCCATTCGCGCGGGGCAACTCGGTAAAAAAGTCGCCTGCGTTGAGCAGGAGCGTCCCGGCGGCACTTGCTTAAATTGGGGCTGTATCCCTTCCAAGGCGCTGTTGAAGAGCGCTGAGTTGTTTAATAAAATCAAGCACTGTGAAGAGTTTGGTATCAGCGTGACGGGCACGAGCTATGACTTCACTAAGATCATTCAGCGTTCACGCAATGTATCGGGGACGATGGCCAAAGGCATCGAGTTTCTGTTTAAAAAAAATAAGGTCGATTACATTAAGGGTGTCGGCACGATCGCAGTCCCTGGGATGGTGGAGGTCACTGACGGTCCCGATAAGGGCAAGATCTTGGTCACCGAGAACACCCTCATTGCGACTGGTTGTAAGCCACGTCAATTGCCCGATCTCGAAGTCGACGGTGTGCGCATCATGACCTCTCGCCAAGCTCTGGAGATGAAGACACAGCCGAAGTCCATCGTGATTGTCGGCGCGGGTGCGATTGGCGCAGAGTTTGCCTATTTCCTCAATGCCTTCGGCACCAAGGTCACGCTGGTCGAGATGCTCGATCAAGTGTTGCCAGTCGAAGATCACGAAGTCGCAGCCGTGGTTGCTAAGGAGTTTAAGAAACAGGGCATCGACTGCCGCACTTCGACCGCCGTCGAAAACATCAAGGTCGCCAAGAACAACGTAAAGATGGACCTCGTCAAGGCTGGCAAGGCCGAGTCGATCACTGCGGATTGCGTGCTGGTCGCCATCGGTGTGGTTGCCAACACCGCCGGACTACTGTCTGCGCGCACCAAGCTCGCGCAAGATCGCGGTTACATCAAAGCCGATGCCAACTACGAATCCAGTGTCAAGGGGATCTACGCGGCAGGCGATATCATTGGACCACCTTGGCTCGCGCACGTGGCGACCTACGAAGCGATTCAAGCGGTGCAGGGCATGTTTGGTCACAGCCAAGCAAAGCAAGTGACCGATTTCCCTGGCTGCACTTACTGCATCCCGCAAGTCGCTTCGATCGGTAAGACCGAGAATAAGCTCAAGGAAGAGGGCATCAAATACAAGGTCGGCAAATTCCCCTTCCAAGCATCTGGTAAGGCCGTCGCATCGGGGGCTCCTGAAGGCTTCGTCAAGCTTCTCGTGTGCGAACAGTATGGCGAAATTCTGGGTGCGCACATCGTCGGTGGCGACGCCACTGAAATGATTGGCGAATACTGCCTGGGCAAGAAGCTCGAAGCGACTGCGGAAGAGATTCACCACACCATCCACGCGCATCCCACCCTGAGTGAGGCCACGATGGAGGCCGCAGCTGCCGTGTTCGGCGAAGCGATCCACATCTAGTCGATCTAATTGAATCAGCAAAAGGCCGGAATTCGCACTGTGAACTCCGGCTTTTTTTGTGGTATGACGATCGTAGCCTCGGTGGCAGTGACTTGTTGAGCGCTTAGGTCAACTCTTTGGCGATTTGATCAATGGATTGGGACTGCATCGGTGGTAATAGAAGAGGCCGCTTCGAGTAAATCCTGCAGGGCGGTGATCAAGCGCGCGCGCAACGGTTTGCCTGCTTCAGTGAGGGCGCGTTGCTCCTGCTCGTATGCTGCGCGGCCGGCCTCGGTTTCAATTCGGATTGGTTCGAGGCCAAGCGAGCTGCAGTCGTAGGGGCTGGCACGCATGTCGATTTCGCGGCATCGGATCGCGTATTCGAACGTATCCCATACTAGCTCTGAGCCGACCCATGGCATTGCTTTGGCAGCCCACTTATACAAATCCATATTGGTATGTAAGCAGCCTGGCTGTTCGTTGGTCATGCGCGCGTCCTGCGTCGGGTCGAGCTTATTGAACGGCTTGGCGCTGTCGGTGAAGAAGCGAAACGCATCGAAGTGACTGCAGCAGGTGGGACGTGCTTCGACGACGGCATCGATCTCCGCTTGCGAGAGGCGCATCGGCAGTTTGCCTTCGTGGCGGGCGCGACCTTCGGGCCCACCTTGATAGACCATCGCCCATTCGTGCATGCCGAAGCAGCTGAACTGCGCGGGCTTATTTTGAACCGAACGACACAAATCGAGGCTATATTGCAGCCGCTTGCGGGCTTTCACGTCGATCTTACTCGGGTCTAAGTAAAGCGTTTGGCCTTTGCGGCTGTAGTGTTTCTCGTTGTAGCCCGGGTTGTCTTCGGCTGCTTCAAAGGCAACGCCGAGCCCTGGGTGCCAGCCTTCCAGCAGTGCCGGCGCGAAGCGAAAGTAAATGAACACGAAGTCGTGGCACGGATGCATCTTGCCCGCGGCGCGGCGCGAGCGGTAGGGCATGGTCCACTGCTGCGCTTTGTTAAAATGGGCACGGGCGCTCGCCTGCCAAGTGGCATAGGGCAGAGGCGACTGATCAAGTGTGGCCATTGGCTTAGTGGCCTTCGTCGCTGGCATCGCTGTTGGCCGGTAGTTCGTGCGGGAACATGCTGTAGTAAGTCATGATCACCCAGCTAAGCATTAACGGGTAAAGCAGGGTGGTCAGTAGCACCGAGCCGACGATACCGATGATCACACCGGTCCACATCCCGACGATCTCTTTAACGACTAAAATACAGATCGGAATGATGACGACGATGATCGCCAGCACGTAGCCGATCGAAGTGGTGCCGAAGTAGAAGCCCGAGTCTTCTTTCTCCAGTGGCATGTCGCAACCGGTGCAGTGTTTGTTGAGTCGAAACCAATGTTTGAACATGCCGAAGGCGCCGCAGTTGGGGCAGCGTCCAGTCAGGCTGCGTGCTATGATTTCTCCTCGTTTGACTTGCATATCTTGTGGCTCACGCAATGGCAATAATTGGCGTTTGGCAAGATCCCATCGAGTTAGTGACAGTTCATTCTTGGTTGCGGAAGATGCTGCTCGTCGAGAGCCTGTTATGAGTGGGGGTGAGGTTCCCTACCTTTTCGGTAATTCATGGCTCGTCATTTGTTACGAAGTCGGCAGAGTGCCGACATTCAATGGTTCCGCAGAGATAATTTTGCGTGCCGACAGCAGACAAAACGATGAGCACAGCATTTACACAACTTGGCATTCCTGACGACCTCAACCAAGGGATCGAAGCAGTCGGCATCCTTGAGCCGACTCCGATTCAAGCACAAGCGATTCCCTTCCTAATGGAAGACGGTGGCGACCTCATCGCCCAAGCACAGACTGGCACTGGCAAGACTGCCGCATTTGGCCTCCCGCTGCTGACCAAGATCGACCCGAGCTTTAAGGAGATCCAGGCGGTGATCATCGCGCCGACCCGTGAGCTCGCGCAGCAGATCGGCAAGCAGTTGTTCCGCTATACGAAATTTTCCGCTAAAATATTTGTCGAAGTGCTCGCGGGGGGTGACAAAATTGACTTACAGGTTAAAAAATTGCAACGGCCCACGCATATTGTCGTGGCCACGCCAGGTCGCTTCATGGATTTGCTCAAGCTGAAGGCGATTCGTTTGCAGTCGGTCCGGCATCTGGTGTTGGACGAAGCGGACGAGATGTTGAGCATGGGTTTTCAATCCGAGCTGGAGGAAATCTTTAAGCAGACCAAAGACCGAAAGAGCACCTGGCTGTTTTCCGCGACCTTCCAAGATCGTATCAAAAGTATGGTCGAGCAGCACATGTCAGCCAAAGCGCACATGATCAAGGTGGATAAAAAGCATGTGGTGAATCAGAATATTGATCACCAGTTCGCGATCTGCTCGCGTGAGGATAAGACCGATTTTATTTATAAGTATTTGATCGCGCATGGTGAAGCGCGCGGCTTGATCTTTTGCCGTACACGTGCGGGCGCCGTTTCGCTGGGGCAAGACTTGACTAAACTCGGCCTTTTAGTCGGTGTTTTGCAGGGCGATCTCAGTCAGAAGGATCGCGATAAGGTGATGCGCTCCTTCAAAAAAGAGCGCACTCAGTTTTTGCTCGCGACCGATGTCGCCGCCCGCGGGATCGATGTCGAAGGTTTATCGTTCGTCATCCAGCACCAGTTGCCGGATGCGATGCAGTATTACACTCATCGCAGCGGCCGCACCGCGCGTGCGGGTAAGAAGGGCGTGTCGATTACGTTGATTGAGCCAAAGGAACGTCGTAAAATTACTCAGTTAGAAAAAGAACTCGGCTTGAACTTCTCGATGGTGGAGTAGTGCCGCAGCGTGTGGCTCAACGGTAGGTGATGAGCACTGAACTGTGGCAAGATTCAGATTCGTCAGCACCACCACAACTTGATTTCGAAGCGCTCGTCGACTAGGCGCACGGATTAGCAGGCAAGGCCTCAAAATCCTGCCTGCGCTGCTTGAACCAAGCGTCCACTGCTTGCTAGGTCGGGGCTATTTTTCTAGTTTGCGTTCGAGTTGTTCGAGGCGTGCGAGTTTTGCTTTGACTCGTTGCCGGTAGCGCTGTTGGCGTGTGGCGTTGTTTTTTAATTTGTGGGCGGCGCTTTTTTTCGGCCGACCACGACGTAATTGGACCACGTTTACGGGGATCGTGAAGAGGTTACGCTGTCGGAATGGCTCTGGTGTTTGGCTGAGGTCAATTGCGTCGTCGATACAGGCGCTATCGGCAATCCGATTTGATTGCGTGACCCAGTTGGGTGCCGTGGTTTTGCTGAGCTGGCAAATCCAGGCCACATAGGCGGCGAGGTAGGCATCGCAGTAGCCATGATCCTTGAGCCGTGAACGCAGTAGTGGCGGAGCATCTTGAATCCGTTGCCGCAGCTCACGCGCCGAGGACAGCTGTTTCAACTCGTTTTGCCATTGCTGAAAGCGCGGCTGGAAATCGTCCGCCACATGGATATTGAAGGTGACTTCGGCGGCAGTGGTGGGTGGCAAGAGCGACATGGGTAGTGTTCGATTTAAATTCAATATAAAATATATAGATACGTAACGTTAAAATAAAGAATAAAGTTATTTTAGCGGATTGATTGGGTGAGCGGGGCAGCTGTCGTAGTCCGATTGATGCATCGGTTCGAACAGCAGGGACAACTGAGTGTTGCTGAATGCAGTTAGGATCTGGGTGCTGTGGCTTAGGCCTTCGCCATTAAAAAATACAGGGGCACTGTGCACAGTTTCTTCCTTCACAGCTGCAGCTGCGGATCGAATGTGGACTTAATCAAGGTTCGAGAACCGGGGACGATGCCGCTGAAGTCGGATCAGAGTTCTGGAGATTCCCGACTGATTGGCGAGTCGGGCTTACGGATGGTTCCTGTGTCGCGCAGCCTAGCGTTTTTTCTTCATCCAGCCCAACGAGATAGTTTTCTGATTCTTCACTTTGGTCTTCTTGGGCAGCATGCTCTCAATGAATTGGAGAATTTCATTGCGGCCGACACGTGTTTTAGCCGAACAACTAAATGCTTTGACGGCCTGAATACCCCACTCGTCTAATTTCTGTAGAAATAGTTTTGCGTGGTTTTCCACGGTGCTATCGGAACTCTTGTCTGACTTCGTGAAAACAATTGATACGGGCAGCTTACAGGCCTGAAGCCACTCGATAAAGGCGAGGTCGCCTTCGACTGGTTCCATTCGCGAATCGACCAGCGCAAAGACATGCTTGAGATTTTCGCGACCAGTGAGATAGCCGCTGACATTAATGTTGAAATCGTTCTGCTTCGCCTTGGAAAGTCGTGCATACCCGTAGCCAGGTAGATCGACGAGGCTCCAGGTCTTATTAATGTCGAAGAAATTGATCAGCTGTGTCTTACCCGGCACGCTGGATGTTTTCGCGAGCTCCTTTTTGCCGGTGAGCATGTTGATCAACGAGGATTTGCCGACATTGGAGCGACCGACAAAAGCGAATTCGGGCTGCCAAGACGGTGGGCAGGCTTCGAGGTCGAGTGCACTTGTGCGGAATGTTGCGGTTTCAATCTTCATGAGTGTCGAGGGATTAAAGGGAAAGTTACGGGAATGCAAAATATAAACTAGGGGTTGAACGGCCTTTGTGTTGTCCACAGTTTGTAAATCACTTGTCGAGGCGGAGCTCGTCTTGGCCGAGTTGATTTTTTCTCCCTTCAATTTTTCTCAGCTTCGTGCATGCTAACTCAATTTTGATAATGAAGGCCCTACTTCGAAAACATGCATTTACTCTGTGGCTGGTTGCTGCGGTGCTGCTCGCGGTCTATTTCCCTGAGCCCGCCTCACAGAGCGGTTTTTTGCGTGCGCAATGGATCACGCAGATCGGCGTCGCGGTCATTTTCTTTTTACAAGGTTTGACGTTGCCGACGCGTTCGCTGGCTGCTGGCTATAAACCGAAACGCTTGCATGTGTTCGTCTTGTCGTGGAATTTCCTGTGGTTTCCAGTAGTGACGGGCTTGTTGTTGATCCCGCTGTCTCGGCTGTTGACGCCAGAGTTGTGTGTCGGGTTTTGGCTGTTGGCGATTTTGCCGACGACGGTGGCCTCGGCGATCGCATTCACCTCGCTCTCAGGCGGCGACACGAGCAATGCCATTTTCTCGACGATCTTTTCCAACCTGCTGGCGGTGTTGGTGGTGCCGACGATTGCGGTGGCTTATTTAGCCAGTGAGACGGCGATTGAGATTTCATTGACGGGGATTTTCGTGAGTCTGGCGCAGTTATTGGTGTTGCCGCTGATAGTGGGACAGGTGGCTCGTCAATTTGTGCGGGCACTTGCTGGACGTATTGCTGAAGTGGCTAAATTGGTCAGTAGCGGCATCATTCTATTTATTGTGCACGCTGCGTTTGCGGAGAGCATCAGTTCGGGGCTGTTAAATGAGTTGTCATTGGCACTTTGCCTCGGAGTTGGCATGGGCATCGTAACGGTCTTGCTGGTGACGAGTGTAGTGATCTGGTGGAGTAGTACTTGGTTGCATTTGCAGCGGGCGCAGCAAATTGCTGCGTTCTTTTGCGCGAGCCAGAAGTCGTTGGTTTCGGGACTGCCGTTGGCTTCGTCAATTCTGCTGGCAGCTCCGGGGGTGGTGGATCCTGCGATGGTATTGATCCCATTGATTTGCTTTCACCCCGTGCAGTTGGCGTGCGCTGGTTTGCTGACGGGGCGGTTGCTGCCATAGGATCGTTCTTGCTTGCGAGGGCAATGCTCTGTGATTGCCTCGCGTTAATAGCGAGCGGGTTTACCCCGCGATATCTTTTAGCGCGGTGCTCGAGACCTCTTTAAGATTATCCTTCACTGTAGACACAAAAAAAAAAGGCCGCTCGTGAATGAGCGGCCTTTTTGTTGAAAATAGTAATTAAGCGACTAAAATGGTGGCTCTTCGTCGAGAACTTCGTCGGCTGGATCGAAGGCTGGCGGCGTGCCGCTAGCGGCTCCAGCTGCTGCAAGGCTTTCGATCTTCCAGGCTGCAAGGTTGACATAATATTTGCCGTTATACTCGTTGCCGCGAAGGTCGAAAGTGACTTTGACTTTTTCGCCAACGCTGAGCTTGTTGACCAGTTCGACCTTATCTTTAACACACTCGAACTTAATGTCCTGTGGGTATTTGTCAGCTTCGTCAGTCACAACGAATTCGCGCTTATTAAAGCCGCTGGC
>CAZIMR010000028.1:0-8736 GCA_964540215.1 uncultured Puniceicoccaceae bacterium | reverse complement strand
GACCTACCCAACCAAGCGGATCTCGACGGCATTAGCTTTTGGCCGCAAGTAACTGGCAGCCAAACCAAAGCTCATCGCGACCATCTGTATACCTGGTACAATGCCAATAGAGCGATGACAGATCAATCTAAGCTCATTACCTATGCACAAAAAATCGGCTTCAAGCGTTATGGCCCAGATGCGAATTATCCACAGGGTAGATTCTTTGATCTGCGCACCGATCCATTCGAACGCGAGGGCGCGCGCAAAGTAAAATTTGATTGGAATAATTGGCACCACTCTGGCCTAGATATTTCAAGACTGAACGAGGCTCAGCGCGCTGCGTATGACCGACTGGGAGCCGTGCTCGTGAAAAATGCCTACCGCCCTGTGAGCGCAGTCAAAATTGCGACTCCAACGACTCGCTTAAAAGTAAACGAATCGATCCCTTTGCAAAAGTTGATCTTCCCTAAAGACGCGACGATGCGCAGCGTCATCTGGGAGTCCAGCAATCCGGCGATCGCTACGGTTGATAAATTCGGCAGCGTGACTGCGCGGCAGCCTGGAGAGGTGACTATTTCACTGTACTCCTGGGATGACGAACGCCCCGTTGCCGACGGCAAAAAAGCGGCCCTCTCAAAAACTGGGCTATCCGATCAATTCACCCTACAAGTCACTCGATAATCACCTAATTAAGATGCAATCCTGCCGCCCTCCATTTCGCTCGTCTCGAATGCAGTATCGAATGCTTCGCATAATAACTGGCTTCCTCTGCTCGATTGTTTTTCTCCACGCGACCGACCTAGAAAAAGAAAAGCGCTTGCATGAGAACTTCTGGGACAGAGTCATCACCGACTACGAAGTTGAAACAAAAACCCAAGCCAACTCACGTAATCGCGTGCTCACAGAGCTGCAAATTTTTGAGGGCAGACGCAGCATCGACGGCACGATAAACTTGACGATTACAAAAGCACTGGCGCCTTACGTCAGAAACTTTTCATACTTAGAGATTAAAGGCGAGAATCTCGATCTCATCACATCGGTCGCATACCAAGTTGCAGGAGGAATTGTCTATACGAACCCACAGTTACAAACACAGCGACTGATTCAAATACCCTCCTCGCTGTTTGCGGATTGGACAGAAGAGCCGCAGACACTGATCCTAAAGGGATCGGCTGTAATCACTGCCGTACGACTTGTTTCACTCGAAGGACTTTCATCCACTTTTGACGAAAGCCTTTTTAATATTACAGACAGTTCTGAACCGCCGATGGACGCCGTGCTTCAAGTCGACCCAAGCCGTACCCTCTCAATTGAAGGCGTCTCGGAATTGCCGACTGATCGTTTTTTCAGGCTCTACATCAATCCCGGATCCGATCTCTCTGGCATGGAAGATGACTTTGCTGCAAAGGGCTTCTACCCTGGACGCCAAATGCTAAAACTCGCCCACGAACTCGAGACGCGGCACGGCGCATATACTGAGCCCCTCTTACAGGAGGATCCTGATCGAACTGGCTATGCAGATCTTTCGATTTTCAAGCAAAGAACCTTCGATCAATTCTGGATGACTGACTCAGAACTGAAATTCGCGCAATGCTTCAACATCTGGCCAAGCTTTATGGACGCCCAGATTCCGGGTCAGAAAAATACCCTCGGCACACCAGCAATTGACGCATTTGACGCGGCGGCCGAACTGGCTGCTGCTTATGTAGCGGATGAGATTGAGGACAGCGGGCGCACCGCCACCTACTGGGAAGTCAAAAATGAATCTGACATCCAGCACGAATGGACCTACCATCTGCTGCCTCAATTCGATGGATGGGGGCTGCTCGGCGATTTCCACAATCGCGTCGCTCGGGCGCTGAAAAAAGTCGACCCAACGATCCAAGTGGGTGGCCCCGCGTCGGCTTGGCCACGTATGGAAATGGGCCGCCCATCATTCGCGGTCTGGGAAAATCACAAGCAATTCATGAATTTAACCCGAGCGGACTTAGATTTCTACTCACATCATTTCTACGATCGGGGCGTTCGTTCTAGCTACGCTGCTCGCACCGAAGGGTATGATGATTGGCTGCAGGGGCGTCTCGACTGCGTGCTCGATCTGCTCTGCGCAGAAATGCGCAACTCTGGAAACGTTAAGCCCCTGTTGATCACGGAATACGGCACACTGCTCGGTGGCACTCGAGAAATCGATTACTGGCTGCGCGTCTCAAACTACAGCAGCTTCATGCTGCAATTCATGCAGCGACCCGCAGACTTTTCGCTCACTGTGCCCTTCCTGTTGGGCTACATGCACTGGGAACCTGATTCAGGATTTGCATTGGTTAAACGTAATGCGCTGGGAGATTATGAATTGAGCAAGAATGCCTATTTCATGGATCTGTGGGAGGGCGTTGGTGGCGAATATCTTTGTTTGGATCCCATACACCCTCGGGTCCATAGCTTGGCTTGGAAAAAGGGGCAGCAAATATTCATCGCGGTAAATAACCAATCAGGCCGATCGTTAAAGCTACGCCCTGAATTGATTCTGCCACGTAACAACCAGATCCAATCGATCCGCTATCGACTGCCCACTTATCAAAATGGCCGCTTCCAATTACGACGCGATGACTTGGCGATCGGTGCCAGCCTGAGCATCGGCAACGCTGAAACCGCAGTGATTATTATAGAAACAGCAGCTCCGACAGCAACTAGCGCACAAATCCTCGAAACGGCATTTTATGGCCAGCAAACCATTCTGCCCCTATGGGAGCGCCCCACCATTACGATTGAAACCCCGGCTCAAAATATCTCCAGACTCCAATCCGTCACACTGCGCCTAGGCCTAGAAGATAAAAATGGCCCGTCTGGCACCTTACGCGGCCGATTCAACGGACATCCCTTCACAGTCGACCTGGATGCCAACCAATCGATCAAAAACTTCTTCGAATACGTCGATGTAACTATTCCGGTCAATAAATTGCAGGACGTAAATAAGATCACCCTATCCCTAAAAAATTACTCGACCATCTTATCACACGCCAAACTAACCATTCGCGCCGTCGCGGCTGATTAAAACTGCCTTAGGTGCAATTAGTTAGTCATTTACAAATCTATCAAACAACCAATCCCCGCAAAGATATGAATTTATACCGCAAATGCCTCATCTTAGCTGCCCTAACAACTGCGATCACAGTCAGCGATGCTGCGACTACATTTAGCACTGATTTCGATCGCTCCGAAGGCTACTTTGCGAGCGCACTTGACCAATCCAAACAAACAAGCGCCGCCCATTTCAATGAGGCTCCGTTTGCTGGAGGATTTTATTTCCCAAAAGGAGGAAACCCAGACTTCGGCACTCTGCGGCGCGCGCCCAACGCGACCGGAGCGAGTGCCTATTACAAAATCGGCGCAGGTTCGGCGTTGACCGCCGGAGCGACTTACTCAGTCACCCTAGACTTCACTTTCGAAGGCTTGCCCGACAGCACCCCAAGCACGGATGCCTTCATGGGCTCAGTCGGTTTCTCTACCGCATCGACATCCAATACGCATGCAATCTTTGCCGGCATAAAAAGAAATGCCTCAGGCTCAAATTCAGCTGCTGGGATATATCAATTCTTTATATCGGGCGGTGGCTATGCTGAAGCCTTGGGCGGCGTGAGCTACGCTGCGGTTGGAGATGATCGTTTAAACGACAGTGATCTCACCGACACGCTGCGCATCGTACTCAGTCTCACCAAATCAGCGACTCCAGGCCAATTCGAAGCCGTGGCGCAGTTAATCAATCTGGATTCAAGCACCACAGTAGCCGCCATCACCACCACTTTGACTGAATCAGCCGCCTATCAGTCCGATCTGTTCGGCTACTTTAGATCGGGCAGCGTCAAACAGGAGGGTAATTTCGACCTCTGCAACGTAGATGCCTTCAGCTATACCGCAGCAGCGACCACACCCTAGCCAAGTCTGCACTTAATCGGTTCGCTTAATGCTGATTTTTAAATATTTAAAAATCATTTAAAAAATACTTGACCACTGGTGCAAACCAAGTACTTTACACGTAAATAGATCAAGTTTTATCCATTGCTAGGCAAGTCACTTTACACGTAACAAGCCAACTTTAAAAAAACCTCCACCCTACAAACACCCAAATTACATGAATAAACTACAATTCAAATTCCCATTTGTTACCTTAGTTCTAGCCACTTCATCATGTTTAGCAGACACATCATTCACCACCAATTTCACAGGTGGCGAGGGCTATACCAACGGCGCCCTAAACCAACCAAATCAGACTAGTGCCGCTTACTTTAATGAACAGTTTAATGGCCAGTTATATATACCAGGTGGACATAGTCCAGGTTTTGGAACTTTAAAGGTCAACCCGACTGGTAATGGTGCGAATGCAGTCTACAAAAATGGATATGGTGCGGATTTTGTTGAAGGCGACTCATGGACAGTTTCATTAGATTTCAATTTTGAAGGACTAGTGAATACTGCATCAGGGTCTGCCAACACCCTCATGCAACTCGGTTTTTCCAACAGCGGCACGGAGATCTCGAGTAATATGTATGCATCCATTCAAAAAGGGGGTGCCCAAACTGAGGCGTATCAATTAGTCCTCTTTGGAGAAGGTGGCGGTGGTTTTGATTCACAAAATTTCAGTTATGCTGCTGCAGGAGATGACACAACTGATGCGGACGATCTAACTGATCTTTTAAGATTAGAGTTCACAATAACTGAAACTTCAACCGCTGGCATATACAGCACTTCGGCAAATTTGTATAATTTGACCGTTGATTCCAACAGCACAATAGCTGCAACCAGCACTAATCTCAATAGATCTGGCACTTCCGACGTGGATCTATATGGTTATATGAAGATATCTATGGGCAACGAGAATGGCAACTTCGATTTGTTTCAAGGTGATAGCTTTAGCTACAGTACAAGTTCAGTTCCCGAGCCAGCGACATACTCCTTCTTACTCGGTGGTCTAGCGTTAGTGGTAGCGTCGATGCGCCGCAGAAAAGTCTTGGCAAAATAGGTGCAAAACCTGCCTTACTAGTTAATTTTTGAGCCGCCAGCGAACACGCTGGCGGCTTTTTTTAGCTTAAACGACACGCTTACACCCAGACCACTTCTCGACATTCTTTCAGTCAACGAGATAATCCTACGCATTAATGAATTCACCTATGGTAAATACCACAGTACATCAGACCGACCGCGTGCCGCTAAAGCAGAAAATTGCTTACTCGATGGGAGTCGTCTCGGATCATTATGCCAACGTCTGTCTAGCCTGGATTTTCATCACCCCCTTCTTTGTCGACTTCCTCGGCCTCGGCGCCTCAGTCGTTGGCCTGGCACTCGCTGCGGCGCGTTGCTGGGACGCTTTTACTGATCCATTGGTCGGTCGACTATCCGATGCTTGTACCAGTCGTTATGGCCGCCGCAGGCCATTCATTTTTGTGGGAGCGATCCTAACTGGGCTGTTATTTCCGACCATCTGGATGGTGCCAGAAACATGGTCCACCACAGGGACCACCATCTATTTGTTTGTGGCTCTCATGCTCTTCTACTCGGTCTACTCAATATTTTCAGTGCCCTACGAGGCCTTGGGTTCGGAGTTGACGCCAGATTATGATGAGCGCAGTAAAATTTTCGTCGTCCGTAAATACGTGCAAGAGACCTTTAACTTGGGCATTGTTTGGGTGTTTCCACTCGCGGCTTGGCTTTGCACCTTAGCATGGGTAGGCGGCAAGACCGGCGGCGTGCGCGTCGTCAGCTGGATCATCGCGGCAGTCATTATAGGGGCCGGTATTCTACCCGCGCTGTTCAATGTGGAGCGCTACCAGAAAATTGCCGCCAAAGAAGGTGCGGGCTCCTTTAAAGATGCACTGCGGGCAATCGTTCGTAACAAACCGCTGCTGATTGTCATTGGGGTGATCTGCACCTACTTATTCGCGATTATGGCGACGGCGAATCTCGCCTATTTTGTCAATGTCTACTACATCTATGAAGGCGATATACTCAAGGGCGCCAGCCTCGGCGGATTTGACGGCACCCTGCGCCTCTTGTTTGCCATCGCTGCAGCCGCGACCATTAGCAAAATCACTCAAAAAATCGACAAACATGTGATCATGATGGCGTCTGTCAGCATCCTGATCATCGCTTTTATCGGGATCTATTTCACCACGATTCCTGGGCGTCCATGGCTTTCGCTTACAATGAAACCGCTCGTCGCGATTGGCGAGTGTGGCTTCTGGGTATTAATCCTCTCGATGCGTGCCGACGTCTGCGATTGGGACGAATACAACACTGGCTCGCGCAGCGAGGGCTTGATTGCAGCGATTACCAATTGGTGCAACAAAATCGCTATGACTTTGGCCATCGCCATCTCCGGGTTCGCGCTGCAGTATGTCATTCAGTTCGACAGTAAGCTACCTGAAGCAAGCAAGGCCGCCATCGCCATTCAGGCTCAAGCCGAATACAATCAGCTTTCCGACAGCGACAAATATCTGGCCGAGGGCGAGGAGCCAATATCACTTGGCATGTACACCGATAATCTCGAGCGTCAGGCAGTGATGCAACAGCAGGCGCCTGGCACCATGGAACGCATGCGCCTGCTGTATACACTGCCTCAAATATTTGCCCTACTGGTTTGTCTGTTACTGTTAAGGCACTATCCGCTGACCAGGGACAAAATGATGGAGATTCGGCAAGAATTAGAACGCCGCCGTGGTGTGGCAGTCGAGTCGTAATGGCCGAAGCCATGCCTGCGCTACTTCGCTTGCTGCAAATTACTCAATGACTAGCGGTGTGCGCTTCAGCGCATCTGCTTTGAGTTGTTCGTCAAGTTGACGATACAATTCCAAGCGTTTCTTTTGATACTCATTCGACTGTAAGAATAGATTGCTCTGATTCTTCGAATTCCAAGTATTCCATAATTGAGCCAGTTGCTGACGAAGTTCAGGACGTGCATCGATCATGTTATCCGATTCATGAGGATCACTGAGCATATTAAACAATTCAGGTGGGTTACTGGAATAGCCCTCCTTGAGCATCTTCGCGGCGGGGGTGCGAACCGCCCACCCTGCTCCATCGCGTATGCGCCAAAAAAGTGCGGCATGTGGCGCATCGTTACGGGTTCCATCCAAGAAAGGAATTAAGTTCACGCCATCCAAGGAATGTCCACTGCTGTCACCTTGACCAAGCGCGACCGCCGTGGCTGCAATATCGAGTGATGAGACGGGGAACTCATAGACTTCGCCGCGAGGCAAACCGTTCGGCCAGTGCATTAGGTAAGGTACGCGACAGCCACCTTCAAACAGGCTCCCCTTGCCTTTGCGCAGTGGTCCGTTGTCTGCCCAGTCCTCGTTGACGTAGCCCGCTTTGGGCGCCACACCACCATTATCAGAGAGAAAGAAAATAAGAGTATTGTCTAACTTCCCCGATTCTTTCAGCGCCTCGAGTACCATGCCGATACCTTGGTCCATTGAGTCAATCATCGCGAGATACACTCGGCGGGTCCAAGGCTCGACGTGGCAGTATTTCTGAATCACCTCATTGGGCGCTTCCAGTGGTGAGTGCGGTGCATTGTAGGCAAGATAAAGTAGAAAGGGTTCGCTGCCCTGTTTGACGAAAGCAGCCGCGTCCCGACTTAGCGCAGTGGTTAGGTATTCATCGAACGCGCCTACTTGGTCGTTACGACTGAGCGGCAGCTTGCCACCTTCGTTGACGCTGTAGTTGAGAGTGCCATTGGGGCTGCATAAATCTAGCTGCGTCGTCACACTATCTGGCCAATACGAATGACCACCGGAGAGAAAGCCGTAAAAGTGATCGAAGCCGCGTTGACTTGGGCGGAAAGGAAAAGAGGCGCCAAGGTGCCATTTACCAATAATAGCGGTGCGATACCCAACCGGCTTTAAACGCTCCGCAAAGGTCTTCTCCGTCAGTGGTAATCCTTGATGCAAATCATACGGTGAATAGGTGAAATTGGTTTCATTGCCAAATCGTGCTTGATAGCGCCCAGTGATCAGCCCTGAACGAGAGGGGCCACAATAAGGGTGTGTCACATAGCCATTTTTTAAAACCACTCCATTCGCAGCTAGACGATCCAAGTTAGGTGTCTGCACCACCTTAGAGCCGGTGAAGCCGGTATCTGCATAGCCTAAGTCGTCCGCGAGGATGATTAATATATTGGGACGTGTATCCGCTGTGGCGTGTACCTGACTGACAGCTATTACCCATGAAAATATTAAGCTGGCGGCGCTGAATTGGACTCTACGAATGTGTGTTAATTTCTTCATACTTTTATATTTAAAGACTATGAAACAGCCTAACGATTTTTGGCTCACGGTATTCAATCCGCTCCAAGCTACGGAAGCGCTACCGTACGATCTGGATTATTGCGCACACTGAGGTACCGTGCATGCATTGCTTTTAGTTTGGGTGCATACTCTGGATTGTGAATCAAATTTCTTGCTTCTTTCTCCAGCGGATTATCCGCCAAATTAAACAGCGCAATCGGCTCCATTTTACTAAGCTGCCAGTCAGACTGCATCACCAGTTTCCAATCGCCCTGACGAAACATCAGCTCACATTGCGCCCCGGCTTGAAGCATGACTTCATCTCGCGCTTGAAAATTGCGGTCCCCCTTGAGTAGCGGCAAGAAGCTGTAGGAATCTTTTGCCTGCGAGTCCAGCAAGCGAGTACCGACAATTTCTGCCAAGGTCGCGATGATGTCCGTGCCGTTGATCAGTGCGTCACTGCGCGTGTTGGGCT
>CAZIMR010000027.1:0-8820 GCA_964540215.1 uncultured Puniceicoccaceae bacterium | reverse complement strand
CAATGAAGCCATGGATGCGGCTACGACTCCACGTGGCGCTACCCAACTCAGCAGTGCTTTTTCACGAATGTTGAGCGCCGTGCCCCAAGAAGAGAGAGCGATACTAATCGGCCGAATCAATAAGATCACCGAGCATAAGACCCAGCCGCCACCTTCGGAAAAGAAGTCGACGAACTGTTGTAGCTCAAGTCGTGCGACCAATAATAAGAAAAGTAGGCCGATGAGTAAATCAACGATCTCAGCTTTGAAGGCTTTGACCTCGCGCAGCTGCCGCGGCTTGTTCAGTCCGACAATCAGTCCAGCAATAGTGACGGCAAGTAGGCCCGCTTCGGGTTTGATCAACTCCGTCGCACCAAAGATCAGCATCGCACTGGCTAAGGCAAAGGCATTGACAATATTATCTGGCACCCAGTCGTGCTTCATGAACCAGTAGATCAAATAGCCGCCGAGGAAGCCGATGCCCATGCCACTGACGATGCGGATCAAGAAATTTGGCAATGCCACTGTGCTGCCGCCTTCGACGACCCATTCGAAGCAAAGAATGGCAATGAAGACACCAATTGAATCAATCAACACCGCCTCCCATTGCAGGATGCTACCAATCTTTTGATCGACTCGTATTCTGCGCAATAAGGGCACGATCACAGTCGGGCCAGTTACAATAATCAGACTGCCCATCAGCAAGGCGAAAGAGGGTGAGATATCAAATACCAGAAAGGCTGTGAGCGCGGAGCCTAGCCAAGTGATGAGTACTCCAACGGTGAGTAAGCGTTTAATCACCTTTGAAGTGTGTGAGAAGTCCTTGATTTCGAGCGTCAGCCCGCCTTCAAATAGGATTAATCCGACTGCTAGAGAAACAATCATCGGCAAGAATTCACCTAATGCATTTGGATGCAGCACATTCAAGCCCTCAGCGCCGAGTGCAAATCCACCCAGTAATAAAAGTACGATGGTCGGTAGATGAAGCCGGCGCGATAAGACTGTGAGTAAACAACCCGCACCGACTGCCAGGCACAGTGCCCAGAGTGCATGTTGTGTGCTAGCCATTGCGAGATGCGGTATCATCATATCAAATTTTTAAGTGTGACTCCTAACCCTCTTTTTAAATCTTAAAAGATCCTTGGCTCGGTGATCAACTGCCATGCGCAGTGAAACGCGTTTAACTAACAACAATACGTTGCAGACTTAATGCCCAAAATCTTGGCACATACCCAAGGCGGGTGATACTTCGGAGGCCTTTCCGATTACTTGCGCTGGTACACCCGCAACACTGGTGTGGGGAGGCACATCCTTGAGCACCACGCTGCCAGCGCCGACTTTTGCCCCCGCACCGATTTCCACATTGCCGAGGATTTTGGCGCCTGCACCAAGCAGTACGCCAGAACGCACTTTCGGGTGACGATCGCCGCGGTCCTTACCTGTCCCTCCGAGGGTCACTTCATGCAGAATCGATACGTTGCTTTCGATCACAGTGGTTTCACCTGCGACAAAGCCGGTCGCGTGGTCGAGTAAAATTCCACAGCCGATTTTGGCCGCGGGATGGATGTCCACCGCGAAGGTCTCGGAGATAAGACTTTGTAAGTAGAGTGCGAGTTCCTTGCGGCCGTTTTGCCATAAGTGGTGGCCGACTCGGTAGCAGACCAGTGCCTGGAATCCTTTAAAATAGAGCAGTGGGGTGAGCGCATCGGGGCAGGCCGGATCACGCTCATAGAAAGCAACCATATCAAACGCAACATGCTGTAAAATTGCTGGATCGTGCATGAAGGCGTCGATGAACACATCGTGTAGTACTTTGACTGAGGTCGAGTGATTGACTAATTTGCGGGCAAGTCGATAGGTGAGGCATTCCGCAAACGAACAACGATCCAGAACGGTCTCGTCCAGTAGTGGCTTGAGCGCGGGCTCTCGGGCGACGATTTGGCTGGCTTCGTGGCGTATCTCGCCCCAATGGGCGTCGAGGTCAATTGGTTGCATAGAATTATATTGGGTAGTGTTTCTTAGGGCGAATGCCATACGAAACCGATGCTACGAGCTAGCCCCCAGTTTCACATGGTGAAAAATATACCCCCACAGACTTCCTTTGCATCGGGAAATTGCAACTCATAGTCTCGAAAATGCGTAATATTTGGCTAGGCCACATTCCAATTGATGCCAATATACCAGTCAGGCGTTGCGATCTGATTGCAATCAACTGGGCTCAGGTAGTCGCAGCGATGCGCGTTCGCCAGAGATCGGTCATACAATCAACCTCGTAGGAATAATTTTACTGGCATAGCTGAAAGACTTGCCTCAATTCGTCCCAATTCGGGTCATCCTCGACCGTTAAGTCGATGGGTAATTGTGGAATGGTTGAGAGGGCTTGGTTGATCCTGATCCCGACCTCGCTGACGTCTGAGAGATAAAAATTCCATTCCCTTGACCCCGCACTAGTGAAGACGAATGCGAGGATCGCTAGGCGCTCTGGATCCAATGCATCAATTAGCATATCTTCAAAGTCCTTCATATCGGCGCTCTGTGTGTCATCCGGCATGCCGGTAGCATCCGCTGGCTCAAATTGCCAGATGATCACGAGCCTTCTAGGGTAATCTGAGTTGCCCAAATGTTCATTCAAGCTAGGCCTGAAGCGCAGAACCGTTGGCTGCTCTGGATTCTTACCTTTGGCTATATTCCAAGCGTCTGTGTTGGCGGCTTCTATTTTCATCTCTTATATGCAGGCAGCGTTATATATGGGTCACTAAAAGCCTATTCAGATTAAGTTGCCGCTGTTGTCACGCTTTTTGGGTAGTCGTGTGTCGCTTTACTTGGACCACTCGAAGGCGACTTCCTTACCGAAGGCTGCGGTTACTTGGTAGTTGTAGGACTCGATTCGGGAACGCCGAATAAATCGATGACCGCGTGGATCATCGACCATTAGTACAGGGTAACAAACGATTAGTTTGCGTGGTCTAGGCCTTAGAGGTAACTGGATGCTCGAAGGGTACGCTCCTGTGTCTCTTTATATGACAAATGTAAAGTGAAGGTTGAGCCCACGCCTACCTCACTCTCTAATGTGATTGTGCTATTTATAATAGTAAGCAACTTTTTGCAAATTGCTAGGCCTAGGCCTAGGCCCTCGTACTGACGCGTGTATGAGCTATCACCTTGGCTGAACGCATCGAAGAGCTTTTGCTGGCTTTGAGGATCGATGCCAATGCCAGTGTCTGCGATTAGGATGTCGAACGGGGCACTTTGTGAGGCCGATCGCTTGAGGGAGACTAGGATGCGTCCTTCGCTGGTATACTTACAGGCATTATTGAGTAGATTATCGAGGATTCGGCGCAACATCGTTGAATCGCCGACGACCCAACAATCACCTGTGGCATTTAAAAGTGTCGAGTCAGTAACAAAGCTTAGATGTAGTGAGCCTGCGCGCTCCTTAGCATCACTCACAGCAAGCTCACAGAGCTTCACAAGACTAAATGAATCGATGTTTGGCTTAATCTGCCCGCGGTTAATGCGCATGTATTCGAAGATATCTTCAATTAGGCACAGTTGACGGTTGGCAGCACTGATAATGTTTCTGATGTAGTCTGACTCGGGCAGGGTGGTGACCCTCTGCTGCAAAATTTGAGCAAAGCCCAATATCGGATTGAGTGGTGTGCGTAACTCATGCCCCATGACTGCGAGGAACTCATCCTTGGCGCAGTTAGCAGCCTCGGCGTCTTCCTTTGCGCTTATGAGCTCTGCTTGAATCTGTTTTGCTTTGGTGATGTCTTCGTAAATACCGAGCACACCAATCACTTCGTTTGCATCGTTACGGAGCGGGACTTTCGACTTGCTGATCCAGCCCGATCTACCATCGGCTTTGGCTTGAAACTGTTCGTAGTTCAGCATCGGTTGCCCGCTGGTGAGGACGGTTTGGTCATCCTGTTTAAAGTCATTTGCTTGCTTGTGCCATAAAAGGCTTGAATCGGTTTTTCCAATGAGAGCATCGGCAGGCTTCACGCCGACGTCTTTTGCAAATAGTTCATTACCTCCCATGTAGACGCTGTTTTTGTCTTTCCAGAATACTCGAACAGGGATCGTATCGAGCACGTTTCGAAGTAGGTTCTGTGATTCGTTAAGTTTGCTCTCGGTATTTTTTCGTTGGCTGATGTCCATCGCTGCAGCTACGTAACCTGTCGTCGCTCCCGTTTGACTGAGTATTGCTGTAATGCTCAGCGTGACCGGTAGTTGTTGGCCATTTTTACACACATAGGTCCACTCCTTCGACTCCTTTCCAGCTTTGAGAAAACGCTGCATGTATTCATCGAATCCTTCCGATTGAGCATCGTATAAAGATATGCCACGTTCTGCTAACTCGGACTCTAGGTGCAGAATAAAGGATGTCGCTTGACCAAGCATTTCCTCGGAACTGTAGCCTAGCATAGACTCCGCACCGGTGTTGAATAAAGTTATAATGCCGCTTGGATCCATCGCGATTACCGAGATGCCACTCGTCGCATCAAAGATACCTTTTAATAGATGCCTGGAAGCCTCATGCGCTTCGGTTGCTACCTTGCGGTCAGTGATGTCGAGGTGGATGCCGCTGATGCGCAGGGGTTCGCCAGACTTGGTTCGTTCGATGACTTTCCCTCGCGCGTTAACCCATCGCCAACTGCCATCTTTGTGGAGCTGCCTGAATTCAGCATCGTAGTATGGGATCTCATCCGAGAGATGTTGCGTAATAAGTAACTGGATTTTTGCGAGATCGCCGGGATGCACCCCTTCTCGCCATGTTTTTATACTGATCGGCTGCAAATCTTTAAGTGTATAGCCGATGATTTCGGCCCACCGCTCATTGAGAATTAGTTCGTCGGTGAGTAAATTCCAATCCCAGGTGCCCGCTTCAGTGCTTTCAATAATATTTAGACTATGAGCGTATCCTTCGAGAGTTGACCTCTGAATGGATTTACGTAGCGATTCGATTTGAGAATTCCCCTGCTTTTCTATTAGGTATAGTGCGATTCCTAGCAGAGGTAAGACAAAAGCTGCGCAGGTCAGTATAACTTGGAGAGCGTTTGTGTATTGTCTGTGGGTCTCGAAGTCGCTTTCATGAATCCAGATTTCAGTAAAGATTACGAGAGGGATCGCTAAGCATATTAATGATCCAAGTGTAAGTAGGTGACGTTTACTAGTAAGTTTCATATTCCGTTTTTTAAGTTAACGAAAGTGAGATGGCAGCTCGCTCAAGGAGCGTCGAAATAGTAACTACGCTGGAGGCGTTAAGCCAGTCAATAATGACTGATTTATTAATAGTTATTAATAACTATAAGGTTTTATAGTTCTCTCGATCCGATGTAAATGCGTACCACTCGTTTTGTAATTGAACAAAGCACCTCCCAAGGAATTGTTTCCGCAAGGTCACTGAAATCACTGGCCGTGATTTCAGCCGTTTGACTAGTACCGATCAGAACAACATGATCCCCTAGGTTGATTGTTTGATCCAAATCACTGACATCAATGATGGTTTGATCCATCGTGACACGTCCCAGGATCGGGCAGTGTTGGCCGTGTAACAGTACAGATCCAGTGTTGCTTAACTTGAGCGGAATACCATCTGCATAGCCCGCAGTGAGCACAGCGATGCGAGTGTCGCGTTGGAGTGAGCAGGTGCGACCGTAGCTGATGTCGGTGCCTTTAGGCAGGTCTTTAACAATGCCAACACGTGTATGAAAACTAAAGACAGGCTCTACATCGACGTTGCCGAGTAAGGAGTTTGGATAGGGACGAACTCCAAATTGGAGTAACCCGATGCGGACAGCGTTAAACGGGCTATCGCCGCTCAAAGTATTGAGGCTGGCTGAATTATCTGCATGTATCAGTAAGTCAGTGGTATTTATATTGTCTAGTATTGTTAGCAAACGCTGGCGTTGAATACGGGTGAATTCGCGTTCGCTGTCAGCGCTAGAGAAATGCGTATAGATTCCCTCAAGCTTGAGGTTTGGCAATTCGCGAATCGTGTGAAGTAGGGCGAGGGCGTTTTCGTGCCAAATGCCAAGTCGGCCCATGCCGGTGTCTATTTTTAAATGTACCTTTATCTGCACAGCTCGAGACGCCCCAAGTGTATTAAAGCGCATGGCCTCCTCTGGTGTGCTGACTGTGCCGATAAGATCGTAATCGACTAAGAATTGGTCTTCCTCTGGAAGTACCGGGCTAAGTATGAGGATCGGCCAGCCCTTACCCATGTGGCGGATGTCTGCAGCTTCGTGCACATTGGCGACTGCGAAATAATCGACTCCGCTCTGCATTAAACGGCGCACCATTTGCGGCATCCCGTGGCCATAGGCATCTGCCTTTACCACGGCGACATAGCGCACGTCTAATGGCAGCGCGGCTTGGATGCGCTTTAAATTACGTTCAAATGCAGCGAGATTGATCTCAGCCCAACAGCGTTGTAGGGAATTTGGAATGGGAGTTAAGAATTACGGGTTAAGAAGAAGTTTAGCGGAGAGGGCTACGCAATACGGGGGTTTAATTCCGAGTCGCAGCACGATGTCGATCGGGTGTCCATTTTCGAAATACGTTTAGCCCAGAAGCATAGAGTTCGACGGTGGCGGTCGGTCGCGGCAAATGGAAGATTTCCGCAAGGCGATCGGGGCGATACTCTACGATAGTGGCATTGGCAGGGGGCTTTTGCCAGCCTTTACGTTGCGGTAAATGATACAGCGAGTCGGGCCAATTCGCGATGGTGGCATCGTCAACTACCTCTGTAACAGACGGTTGACCATTGCGTATCTTAACCGCATTCCAACTGTCTTTTTTCCAGTCTGATATGAGTAGCGCTTGGTCAAGCCCAGGATCATCTGCGCAAAGTAGCGCGGCGGTTAATTGTAAGCTATTGTAGGCAAAGTAGTGCGCCGATTGAGGGTGCAGGCGACTCCAAGTCTCAATCGCCATTGCGCAGAGTCGTAGGCCCAGCACCGAGCCGGGCCCCTCACAATAGATGAAGCTGCGAATATCTGCCAAAGTCAGCTGTGCAGCTTCGAGCGTCGTTTCGATCGTAGGGAATAGGCTCTCCAGAGCGGTGCCGGCTTGCTGTGAGCGTGCGAGCCATTTGCCGTTAGATCCTAACACGCCTGCAAAGACTGCTAAGTCACTACCGTCGATGACGAGCGTAGGTGCAGTAGGCAGGGACTTTGAAG
Source organism: uncultured Puniceicoccaceae bacterium (assembly GCA_964540215.1). Lineage (GTDB taxonomy): Bacteria > Verrucomicrobiota > Verrucomicrobiia > Opitutales > Coraliomargaritaceae > Lentimonas. Next base: position 1,657 of record CAZIMR010000027.1, on the reverse strand, counting down.
GAGGGATTTCCATGACTGGTAGAGCATCTGAACACATCAGATCTGGCAAGTTGAGAGTTTGTGCTTAGAGCCAATATAAGTGGTGATAAGCAGCAGATCCGAACGCTCGATTTGCTATCACTCTGCAGAGTAAGCCAAACAGATTTTAAAGGAAGGGACTGTTTTTTTAACAGCTCGATTCAATCGATAGGGAAGGACGACCGACTCATAATTAATAACATGAGTAGATTGAATCCGTTAAAGCAGGCGTGGAAGTACATCGGCACTAAAATGCTCCCAGAGCGTTCATACACACGCGCGAGGAAAATACCAACGGCGACCAGTGGTAAGAATGACATTAGGTTACCATGCATGATGGCGAACAAAACGGCGCTGATTATTTGAGCAGGCAGGACTGTCGACTGGCTCTTAAAAAAACGGTAGATTCCGCCGCGAAAAATAATTTCTTCAACGATTGGTGCAAGCAACACGGCAAAGATCGAGAGCAATATAATTGCCGTACGATCGCCGCCATTAGTAAACAGTTTAATTAGTTCTTGGGGCGGGAACTGTTCGATGATACCGCGTAGCTGCAGTTCGGTCAGTAATGTTGACCATACGAAACTGACGATCCAAATAATCGGTAAATAGCGGATGAACTGCGGGATTGCTTCAGCGAGTGACTGCCACAGCGTTAAGTACCGACTGTTAAGCTGACCAGCAAAATAATTTGGATAATAACGACGCAGCAGGCAGAAAGTTCCCAGTAATGGGAGTTGCAATGACAGTATCGACATCACCGCCATCCACGGTGTCAATGCGGGTCTTTCAGAGGACGGTGTATCCGCGATGCTGACCAAATCGCCAGCCGTGTCTAATTCGATCTCATTATTGATAGACGTCGCTTCGATAGGATTCATTTGATGAACCAATACACTCGCGAATAGTTGAACGACGACAACACTGGTAACCAATACACAGATAAAAATGCCGAAGTTAGCCCAACCTATGGTCCATGCTGGCACACCTGCATCGCAGACGAACTTGCGCTGATCGCGCTGTAAATCGATGATCCATAGCACAGCACTAGCACCTAAGATCGCTAGAAAGATTGCTCCCGCGAGTATTGCGGCCGAATCTAATTCTACAGGCATCTTAGAGGATAGATTGGCCGTCAAATACAGCACGACCTGCTACGTAGGTCATCTTCACCTTACCTTTTAGCGATTGGCCATGCCATGGGCAATTACGCGATTTGCTGTAGAACTCATCCGCATTGACTGTCCATGCTTCATGGGGGTCAAATAGGCATATGTCGGCTGCTGCTCCAATGCTGAGCGTGCCAGCATCCAGCTTGCAGATTGCCGCAGCCTTATGCGTCATCAGTGCGACGACTTCACTCAAAGTCAGCCTGTCACTATGGTAGAGCGCGTGCAATGAAGCGGCTAGCGAGGTCTCTAGGCCAATGATCCCGGGTGGAGCGTAATCGAATTCACGATCCTTCTCAGTTGGCGTGTGCGGTGCATGGTCGGAAGCGATACAGTCTAGCGTGCCGTCTTTAAGTGCACTAATAATCGATTCGCGATCCGCATCCGTGCGCAGAGGTGGGTTAACTTTAAGATTGGTGTCGTAGTCTTTGAGGTCTGCATCGGTGAACTCGAAATGATGTGGGCATGCT
>CAZIMR010000026.1:0-8925 GCA_964540215.1 uncultured Puniceicoccaceae bacterium | reverse complement strand
CTTCGACCGCAGGTAGCTCGCTGCCTGCAAGTGCATCGCGCAAGGCCAGGCTGGTGTGAGTGAATGCACCCGGATTGATGATCAGGCCGAACACTTCTGAATCCGCAAATTCGCCGATTTTATCGATGATGAAACCCTCGTGGTTTGATTGGTAAAATTGCACTTCGACCTGTAACTCAGCCGCCGTTTCAGTGATGAGGTTTTCAAGATCGGTGAGTGTTTGATCACCATAGATGGATGGCTCGCGCTTGCCGAGGCGATCCAAATTAGGACCGTTGATGATGACGATACGTTTCATTAATTAATAGAAGTTATTGGCATGAGATAGCAGTTATGAGGGCTTTGCAATCTACATTAAAGCAAACAAGGCGTTTTGATAAAGGTCCATTCGATGCCGAATTGCTCTGCGACTTCTTGAGCAAGCGCTTGAACTCCAAATACTTCTGTGGCGTAGTGGCCGCAGGGGTAAAGATTAAGCCCGAGCTCTTGCGCCATATTAAAGTGGTGCTGTCGCAGTTCACCGGTAATGAGGGTGTCGATTTGATTGGCTTGGAGTTGATCAACGGCGCTTTGCCCACTGCCAGTAAGGATTGCGATGCGTTGGGGCTGTTCGCTGCCGTATTCGATAGCTTGATAAGTGCCGGGGAATAGAGCTTTGAGCTTGCTGGCGAGCTCAGGTCGCCCCCCCTCGAGACCTGCAGTGATGGTGGCGATGTCGTTGCCTTCGTAGGGGACGAATCCGCCAGTTTTGGTGAGTCCGAGGGCCTTGGCGAGCAGGGCGTTGTTGCCAATTTCGGGGTGGCAGTCGAGTGGGAGGTGCGCGCCATAGACTGCCAGATTGCCGTCGAGAGCGGTTTTTACTTTCTTATAGCTGCTGCCGGTGAGTGGAATCGGTGCGGTCCAGTAGAGCCCGTGGTGGCAGATCAGGAAGTCGACCTCAGCGGCGATGGCTTGCTCAAAGGGGATTTGGCCGGCATCGACGGCGGCGGCGATTTTGGTGACTTCGCCGTTATTCTCGACTTGCAGGCCGTTGTAGGAGCCGGGGAAGTCTTTGACTTCGGCTCGGCGGGTGCGTGTATCACAGAAGGCGACGATCTCGGAAAGCGTTGGCATGGGAGGCACAGTGACTGGTGAATGGCAAATAGTGAAGATCGGAAAGTGGAAAGTTGGGGTTATTTTGCTTCTCATTCGGGGAGCGATCTTTTAAGTCCTCAACGATGCCAGATTATGAAGCACGGTTCGGCGCGATTGGGCGCTTGTATGGAGTCGATGGGTTGAAGCGCCTTTCGCAGGCGCATGTCTGCGTGATCGGCTTGGGCGGGGTCGGCTCGTGGGCGGTGGAGGCCTTGGCGCGCACCGGGATTGGCAAGTTGACGCTGGTGGATATGGACGAGGTCTGCCTGAGCAATGTGAATCGCCAGCTGCATGCCTTGGATGGGACGATTGGACGCTCAAAAGCGGTATTACTGGCCGAGCGTGTGGCGAAGATCTCGCCGCGTTGCGTGGTGACGGTCGAGGAATGTTTTTTGACGGAGTCCTCGATGGGCCGTTTATTGGCACCGACCTTCGACTACATTATCGATGCGATCGATGCCACGAAGTATAAATGCCTATTGATTGCGGAGGCGCGTAAGCGTGGTTTGAAGCTGATTACCTGTGGGGGTGCGGGTGGACGTATCGATCCGTCGCGGGTGCAGGTCGCTGATTTGGCCCGCTCGATTAATGACCCGTTGCTGCTGCAAGTGCGTAAGACGCTGCGTCGCGATTTCGGCTTTCCGATGTTTAAGCGGCAGAAGTTTAAGATCGATTGTGTGTTTACTGATGAGTTACCTTTATTTCCGAAGGAGGATGGTTCTGTGTCTTGTGAGCGTGAGACCGGCGCGGATTATCGCTTGAATTGCGATCAAGGCTTTGGCTCAGCAACCTATTTGACCGGAACATTCGGGTTTTTTCTCGCCGCTGAGGTGGTGAAGCGGATCGCGATAGGTAACAGCTCGCCCACATCTGAGTAAAACGCCGCTACCACTTTAAATCGATATTGTTTTGTTCTCTCGGATACTGGCACGGACTTTCTTTAGCAGCTCCTTGGGCATCTTGTCTTTACTGATGCGGAAATTGGTTTGTCGTGTCTGGATGTGATAGCCGAGGTGATCGACTTTGAGCTTCTGCATATCAGACCATTGCAACAGGATCGGAGGTTTGGGTGTTTTGCGCAGTGTGACGCCGATTTCGTCCCAGGTGATTTGTAGTCGTCCGATTGAGTTGAGCGTGACGCCGATGGCACAGGCGACGAAAAATACGATACCTGCAGCCATTAGATAGTTCTGCTGTCGAACGGCGCTGATACTCATCATGACACCGAGGGCGGCATAAATAAGTGCTTTAATTTTTTTCATTGGAGCGAGTCTGCTAGTAAATACATGCGTTTGGTCTGCTTAGGCGGTGAAACGCGTTTTATCGATCGCCTTCATGTAGGCCTCCTCTTTGGTGATCAGACCTGCTTCCAGTAATTTGCTGAGTGAGGCATCCATCGAGATCATGCCTTGGTCTCGGTTTTGGTCGATGATGTTGCGAATATTGGAAAGCGAATGTGTGCGAATGCAATTTGGTAGTGCACCATGAGTGAGCAGGATTTCATGCACGGCGATACGACCGCCGTCTTTCTTCTGGCATAATAGTTGTGAGACGATCCCGCAAAGGGACTCAGCTAGCATGATGCGGATTTGATTTTGCTCGTCGGCAGGGAAAGCATCAATGATACGATCTACCGTCTTGGTGGCATTGTTGGTATGCAGTGTGGCAAAAACCAGCATGCCCATTGCTGCGCAATTGAGTGCCAGGCGAATGGTTTCCATATCGCGCATTTCGCCAATCAAAATGACATCGGGGTCGGCGCGCATCGCACCCTTGAGTCCGGCGCTGAAAGAGCGCGTGTGCTCGCCCACTTCACGATGAATAATAGTACTGTTTTTATCGTCATGAGTAAATTCGACCGGGTCTTCGAGCGTGATAATTTGCTTCTGAGAGGTTTCGTTGATGTGGTTGATGATGGCCGCGAGCGTCGTTGATTTGCCACTGCCGGTAGGGCCCGTAACGAGCACCAAGCCGTTTTGGTAAGAGGCGATCGCCTTCAATGCGACGGGTAAGTCGAGCTCGTCGATGCTGGCAATTCGCGACGGAATCTGGCGCAGGACGGAGGCCATGCCCCAGCTGTTTTTAAACAGGTTCATTCGGAAGCGCGCTTTTCCTGGGATCTCATGCGCTAGGTCAACATCGCCCGTTTGCGTGAAGGTCTCCCAGCGGTGAGCCGGAGTGACTTCTTTGAGTAGCGCTTCCATTTCGCGTGCGCCGATCGGTTGCTCGTTGAGCAGATGGATGACGCCATCGATTCGCGTCTTTGGCGGCGAGTCGACGGCGAGGTGGAGGTCGGAGCCTCCTTTAATGAGCATGTCAGTTAGCAGTGTATCCAGTTCGTTCATCAATCAAATTCTCTTTTTCGGGGAGGGGGTGGCTAGGCGTTACTTTCCGCATTAAACATATTCTCAGCGGCGACTTCGGCAGTGATCTTGCCTTGGTCGAGCAGTGCTTGCACGGAATCGTTCATGGTGAGCATGCCGAGTTGCTTGCCGGATTGCATGGCATTTTCTAGGCCGGTCTCTTTCGCATCGCGAATGATGTTGGCCACCGCGGTGGTGTTGACGAGCAGTTCGCAGGCGAGCACGACTTCTTCATCCACGCTGGGAATGAGGCGCTGACAGACGATGCCACGCAGGGAACCGGCAGTCATTGCACGGATTTGGTTTTGCTGGCTGGGTGGAAATACGTCGAGCATCCGGTTCAATGTGGATGCGGCATCGCGGGTGTGCATGGTCGCAATCACGAGGTGGCCTGTTTCTGCAGCAGTGACTGCCATCTCGATTGTTTCTAGGTCACGCATTTCACCAATGACGATAATGTCAGGATCTTCGCGCAGGGCGGATTTCAAGGCGGACTTAAAGGACTCGGTATGTTTGCCGACTTGCCGCTGAGTGACGATGCTGTTGACTGAATGCTGCATCACTTCGATGGGATCTTCCACGGTGATGATGTGATCCTTGCGCGTTTGGTTCAGTTCGTTGACGAGGCTGGCAAGTGTGGTGGTTTTGCCGCTGCCGACCGGGCCAGTTACCAGGATAATGCCATTGTGGTAATTAAGTAGTTTGCGAATGTTGTCTGCATTCGGAAATCCGAGCTCCTCCAGGCTCATTAAGTGATCCGCCACGATTCGATAGACGCCAGAGATGCCTTTCTTTTGCTCCATCAAGTTGGCGCGGAAACGCATTTTAAAGCCCGCAGTTTGCGCATCGATAGTCAAGGCATAGTCCAAGTCCCAATCAGTTTCGAATCGCTGCTGCTGCTCAGGAGTGAGGGGTAGGTAGTTGATTCGTCTGGCCAGGGCATCTGTGAGTGGTGCATTGCTGAGGTAGACGATGCGCCGATGGTGACGTATCCGTGGGCGGGCACCTCCGGTAAGGTGCAGGTCGCTCGCGCCTATTTTTTGACATTGGGTGAAGAGACTGCGAATGGCTGCTCGGAGCTCATCGTCGTTCAGCTGATTGAAGGTCGAGAAGTCGGGGAACCCTGCGACATTACTTTGGGTGCCTGCGGACGATAGTCCAGGCAGCACCGGCAGTTCAAAGCCGTCCTGCGTATTTTTAATCGAGGCCTCGATGGCACTGTCAAGAAAGGCGGTGTCAGCAATCCAACCAGAGTTTGCCAGTAGTTTGGCACAGGCATGCACGTCTGTGCTGGGGGCAAGGTTAGATACCATGCCAAGAACTTGGCCCTCGGTGAGTAGTTGATTTTCTAGGCAGAAATGGAGGAGCCAGTGGATTTCCGGACGCATATATGTGGGAGGATGTTTTGGGGAAGTTGAGGTCTTTTTTATTTATAAAGAATGCGGGGAGAATCAACCACCTTATTAAACAATGAGGGACGGATGGGGGGGGGGCTGTATTTACCTGTGATAATGGAGCGTGAGCGACTCGCCCACATCGTATGTATGGCCGTGAGCGGGTCGCGCACACTCCTTTGGTTCTAATTTTTAGCGTGGCGCAGCGGTGCGATGGCCGCTGTGTTGTGTTTGAAAACCGCTGATCATGCCTAGTCATAAACCAAATACACCGCCGCCGGGTTTGTTACACCCGCGCAACCCGCATCAGGGGCGTTATGACTTCACCGCCTTGTGTGAGGTGTGTGCGGAACTGAACTCCTATGTGCGCCTAAACCCTTCAGGCGAGCCGACCATCGAATTTTCTGATCCCGCCGCGGTGCGATGTTTGAATCAAGCACTGCTAGCGCACACCTACCAGATTAAGCATTGGATGATACCTGCGGGCTATTTGTGTCCGCCCATTCCGGGGCGGGCGGATTATATTCATTATGTGGCAGATCTTTTGGCAGGGGCAGGTAAGGTGCCAACGGGCAAGCAGGTGCGTGTGCTCGATATTGGCACGGGTGCGAATTGTATCTATCCTATTATCGGTAGTCAGAGCTATGGCTGGAAATTTGTCGCAACCGATATCGATCCAGTCTCGGTGAAGACCGCATGTTTGATTGTCGAATCGAATCCATGCTTGAGAAAATTGGTGAAGGTGGTCCAACAAAAGGTACGCAATTCGATTTTTAAAGGCATCATTCGCACGGGTGATTATTTCGACCTGACGCTGTGTAATCCACCCTTTCATGTTTCGATGGAAGCCGCACAGGCGGGCACTCAACGAAAACAGAAGAACTTAACTAAGGGGCGTTCTGCGAATGGCCCAGCCAAGTTAAATTTCGGCGGGCAGCAGGCCGAGCTCTGGTGCCGCGGTGGCGAAGTGGTGTTTATTACGCAGATGATTCGTGAGAGCGTAGAGTTCGCGCCACAAGTCGGCTGGTTCACTAGTCTAGTCTCAAAGCGGGAGCACTTGCGCGTGTTGAAGCAAGTTCTCAGCCAGTGCGGTGCCAAGCAAGTCGAGGTGATCCCAATGCGCCAAGGCCAGAAAGTCAGCCGACTCCTCGCGTGGCGTTTTAAGAGCGGAGATACGGAGCAATAGGGGAAGCGTGATCAGACTTCCTAGCTATTCTGTGAAGCTCACAATTAGGAATGCCTGTGCCACCAATGATCGCCCACAAAAAAACCGCCGAATATATTCGGCGGCAGTTGTTTTTGAAATGTCAGTTATCTAAGTCGTTCGACCGAGTGTGCTGGATTTACGCTTTCGCTTTTTGGTAGTTCGCTTCGGCGGCGTCCCAATCGACGACATCCCAGAATGCAGCGATGTAGCTTGGGCGCATATTTTGATACTTCAGGTAGTAAGCGTGCTCCCATACGTCGAGCGCGATCACTGGCTTACCTTCAACATCAGCGACACCCGTCATGCAGGGGCTGTCTTGATTCGGAGTCGAAGTCACCGCGAGGCTGCCGTCTGCTTTCACGACGAGCCAAGCCCAACCGCTGCCGAAACGAGTCGCGCCTGCTTTGGCAAAGGCGGCCTTAAATGCGTCAAACCCACCGAGCTCAGCGTCGATTGCTGCTGCGAGTTCACCCTTAGGAGCGCCGCCGCCAGTTGGACTGAGTACCTTCCAGAAGAAGCTATGGTTGGCGTGGCCACCACCGTTGTTGCGAACTGCGCCGCGGATAGTTTCGGGCAGTACAGCAAGATCTGCAATGAGTTCGCAGGCAGATTTTCCTTCAAATTCAGTGCCAGCGAGCGCTGCATTTACATTTGTGATGTATGCATTGTGGTGCTTGCTGTGGTGGATTTCCATCGTGCGTGCATCAATATGTGGTTCGAGCGCATCGTATGCGTAGTCAAGTGCTGGTAGTTCGTAAGCCATGGTATGTATTGTTTTCTATTCTGGTTAATGGAGAGAGTGGTAAAAGTTGCGAGAATCTTAGAGCGCTGTCAAACGACAGCTGTGTTTGCTGTGCCCTTTTTTTAGTTTTGAAGCGGCTTCCAGTCGTTTGTTCTAACGGATGAAAAGCTGCAAGATTCGGTTGCGACTGTGCGGGTCACTGACTCGCGCCTGCGGGCGGTGGCGTGTTGTCTTTCAGCGCGTTCGCTTTTTTAGCACTATTAGCGAGACGTTTTTTTTCGAAGAAGGCTTTCAAAATGTCGTGGTTCAACTCTTGCAGGATGCCGCTGACGGACTCGAAGTTGTGATTGCTATCGGGGAGAGCACCGAGGTCGAGCGCGCCGCCAACGCAGCCCATGCGCAAATCAGGGAGGCCGTAATACACCTTGCCAATGCGCGCAATGACCAGTGCTCCAGAGCACATCGGGCAGGGCTCTTTAGTGACATACAGCGTGCACTCATTGAGCCGCCAATCACCAATAAAGCTCGCCGCTTGCGAGATCGCAAGAATCTCCGCGTGGGCGGTGGGGTCGTTGCTCGAGCGGGACTGATTATGCGCAGACGCGATGATCTGCCCCTTGTATTCGATGACTGCGCCGATCGGCACCTCGTCCTTTTTCCATGCTTCGATCGCCTCATTATAGGCGTGGGTCATGAAGTAGTCGGCATCGCGGTTCAGCGCCGAGGGGTAGATTTTTTCGAATGGGCACTCTGCTTGCATGGTCTGGAGGTGTTAAAATTGCCGGAGCGCGCGTCGATGGTCTGTAGGGCCTGCTGAGCTGGCCTCAACGAATGATGTAAGCTGGATGCCTGACGGGGCAAGTGAAAGAAGGAAGTATAAGGAATGCAGTTGTGGCGGTTAGCCAGACTTACTTTTTACCGTGAGCGCTTCAGGGAAAATGACCACCAAAATAACTTGTAACAATGAGGGGCTTAATGCTCGAGTCATACTCGATCGTAGCGAAATCAGAGTAAAGAGCGCCGTAGTCTTTAAGCTTTGGCGCTTTTACCCTTCTTTCTGATTCTTTTGAGCTGTCCGCTGCGAAGCGGGATAGGATTGTATAATTTGCGATGCCAAAGGAGTCTGCAAAACGGTGTTATTACAGATGCGAAAAAAATGATCCTCTTGCATGTGTGACTGGACTTTTTGTCTAGAGAGAGTCCTTGACTTTCGGTCTCAATCCGCTTCCCTCCCGAGTTATTATTTATCATTTATGGCTAACTCACAAAGCGAAGATTACGTAGAAGTCGAAGGCAAAATCGTTGCTGTCTTACCTGGCACCATGTTCCGTGTTGAGCTTGCGAACAAGCATCTGGTGCTCGCACATATCTCGGGTAAATTGCGTAAGCACTTCATTAAAATCACCACTGGTGATACAGTGAAGATGGAAATGAGCCCCTACGACCTAGATAAGGCTCGTATCGTTTACCGCCTGCGTAATGCGCACGTGCAGCGGAATGCACCAAGGCGTAGTTTCGGTCCACGTCGCCGATAGTCCTTCTGTCCACTTGATTTCGAAAAGCACCGCGTGGCGGTGTTTTTTTGTGCCTGAGTGTCAGTCTCTCGGTCACAACTATTATGAATGATGGGCTTTAAAGGTCTGATTTCCGGCGCCTTCCCTATGAATGTGCGATCAATGCTTGCCTCGTTATGTATTCGGGATGTGCTAGAAGGCTCATCCATTTAATCTCTTACTTACCAATTATGAGCAGCAAACTATTTAACTCTATTATCGAAACGGTCGGCAATACGCCACTGGTTAAAATCAACAACACTGCTGCGGGTGTGAACGCAGATATCTACTTGAAGTGTGAATTCTTCAACCCACTTGCCAGCGTCAAAGATCGTATTGGTAAAGCGATGATCGAAGCAGGCGAGCGCGATGGTAAGATCGGCCCAGATAGCATCATCATCGAGCCGACTTCGGGTAACACTGGTATCGCACTGGCATTTGTTTGTGCGGCCAAGGGTTACAAGTTGATCCTGACCATGCCTGAGACGATGTCGGTCGAGCGCCGCGTATTGCTGCGCATGCTCGGTGCGGA